>JACZKN010000095.1 GCA_014859985.1 Candidatus Krumholzibacteriia bacterium
GCCCAGGGCCGCCAGGCCCGCCGCCAGGCTCGCCAACCGCCCGGCCAGGGGCGCCGCCACGCCCACAGCCAGCAGTGGCGCCATCAGCCACGGGTACAAGGGCGCCCAATAGCCGTTGACCGACTCTAGCCAGCGGCCGGCCAGCAGGTGTTCAGCGACCGCGATGTAGGAGATCGCGTCGGGATTGATCCGCGCCGCGAAGTGGCGGACCCCGGCGGCACCCAGCCCGACGAACAGGGCCAGGATCAGCAGCGTCGGCAGATCAGGCCGGTTTCTTTTCCTCATGGTACTCTTCCTCGACGTTCACGTCCCAGATCCCGCTCATCCCCGCCGCGCCGCGCGCGATGTTGTCCACTGCCGTCATCGCCGTGAGCATCGAGTGGTCTTGGTTGTTGTAGCGGTGCATCCCGTTGCGCCCGACGAGGAAGAGGTTCGTCAGCGAATCGGTGAACGCCCGGACCTCGGCGAACCGGTCGTAGGTGCCGAAGTACGCCGGGTAGGTCTTGGGCACGCGGATCACCACCTTGTCGCGGACATCCGCCGGGTCGATGATGCCGATCTTCGCCAGTTCGGCCACGGCGAAGTCGGCGAAGGTCCCGTCATCCATGCTCCACAGGTCGTCGCCCTCGTTGCAGAAGTACTCCAGGCCGATCCACACCTTCTGCGGGTCGGCGACCATGTAGGGGCTCCAGTTGTTGAAGATCTGCAGCCGCCCCAGCCGGACGTCGCGCTCCTGGATGTAGATCCAATTGTCAGGCACCAGGTCGTTGACCGTCTTGAGGGCGGTCTCGTTGCCGATGAGCAGCTTGTCCAACAGGAGCCCGACGGTGATGAAGTCGCGGTACTGCAAGCCCGCCGCCACCTCCCGCACGGCTGCCGGCACGTCACCCCGCATACCAGCCATCAGGTCCTTGACCGCCATCGTGGAAAAGACGTAGTCGGCCGTGTGCTCGGTCACCTCGCCCGTGGCCGTATCCTCGATCAGCACGGCGGCGATCCCGCCGTCGCCCAGGCGCATACCGACGCAGCGCTGGCCCAGGTGCAGTTCGGCGCCGGCGGCGGTGACGAGCCGCGCCACCTCCTCCCACATCTGGCCCGGCCCGAACTTCGGGTACAGGAACTGCTCGATCAGGCTGGTCTCCACGTTCTTCTGGCGCACGTCGCGGTCCCGGCCGGCGAGGCTGCGCGCGGCGTGCAGCAGGGCCTTGGTCACCGACAGCCCTTTGATGCGCTGGGCGCCCCACTCGGGCTTGATCACGTCGCACGGCACGCCCCAGACCTTCTCCGTGTAGTCCTTGAAGAAGGTATGGTAGAGCTCGCGCCCGAAGCGGTTGATGAAGAAGTCCTCGAGGGACTTCTCGTGCCGGATCGGGAACATGCGGGTCCAGGCGTAGCTCACGCCGATGCGCGCCATCCGCACCAGGCCGAGGTTGCGCACCGTCTGCACGGTCAGCGCGATGGGGTAGTTGAAGAAGCTCCGCAGGTAGAAGATCCGCGACAGGCGCGAACGGTAGAGCATGACCTCGTCCACCTGCTCCGGATCCGGTGCAGGCACCTTGCGCGGCGCCTGCTCCCCCAGGGCGCGCCGCTCGCACCCGGCGGCAAGCGGCACGTCGCGGCCCAGGAGGCGGTCGTCGCGGGCGGGCGCCCCCTGCAGCGGCATGATGTTCATCCACCAGTCCATCACCCGTGCGGACTTCGAGAAGAAGCGGTGGCCGCCGATGTCGATGCGGTTGCCCTTGAAGTCGACGGTGCGGGAAATGCCGCCGATGGCTCGGCTCGCCTCGAAGATGATCGGCTTGACGTCGGTGCGGTCGAGGAGCTCGTAGGCCGCGGTCAGACCCGCGGGGCCGGCCCCGATGATGATGGCTCGCTTCATCGGCTCAGGACTCCTGGCGGAAGAGGGCGTACTTGCGGGCGAAGAAATTCCAGAACAAGACGATGACGGAGGCCACGATCTTCGACACCAGGTAGTGGAAGCCGAGCGACTCGGTGCACTGCCAGATGATCAGCTCGTTCAGACCCAGCCCCACGACCCCGATCAGCCCGAACACCGCGAACTCCGCCCAGCGGTTGCCAAGGGTGCGCGAGGAAAACACCCAACGGATGCTCAGGGAGTAGTTGGTGATCAGCCCCAGCACGAAAGCCACGGCCGCCGCCACCAGGTAGTGCAGCCCGCCGCTCTCGGTCAGGGCCCACAGGGAGCCGAAGTCGACCACGAACGCCGTCCCGCCCACGAAGAGGTAGCGGAAGAGCTGGATCAGGGTGTTGTCGGTCCTGCCCCGGAAGGCGCCGGCCAGCTGCACTCTCGTCATCCCGTCGTTGATGGCAAAAAAGTGCGCCACCGCGGCGCCTGATGACATTATAGCAAAGAAGGCGCTCTAACATCAACATCCCGTTGGCGATGCCTCGGCCGGCCGCATGGTAACCGATTTCGGCCGCCTTGCCCAGCCCCGGCCGCCCGCGCGGCAGCCTTTCGTGCAGATCGTCACGGCGGACGGGCTCCTGCCGGGCAGGCGCCGGACCGCCATGAGCAACGATGCAACGGGGCACGCCGCCACCGGGCACCGGTCGCCTGCCCCGCCGGCCCAGACCCAGGGCCAACTGCAATGGACCACCCCCGTTCCATCTCGCGCCGAAGCCACCTCAAGATATTGTCCCACAGCAGGTTGGGTGTCTGCGAGGGCGTTGGCACGATCGTTCCTTGCAGGCTTCCGCCATCGTCCCGCCAACCCGCAACGAGGAGCCGATCCATGCGCATCATCGCCATCGCCATGACCAAGGGCGGCGTGGGCAAGACCACGACCGCGGTGAACCTCTCCCACGGCCTGGCCTTGCGGGGCCAGCGCGTCCTGCTGGTGGACGCGGACACCCAGGGGCAGTGCGCCAAGGCCCTGGGCGTGGACAAGGACGTGACCCTGAACGAGGTCCTGCTGGGCGAGGCCACGGTGCTCGAGGCGGTGACCAAGGCGCGCCAGAACCTGGACCTGCTGGCCAGCGACCACCGCCTGACCCGCGCCGCCCTGGCCATCGCCCGCCGGGAGCGGGACGGCCACCTGGCCCTGGCCGAGGCCCTGGCTCCGGTGGCCGAACGCTACGACACCGTGGTGATCGACGCCGCGCCGGGCGTGGACGCGGTCGCGGTGAACGTGCTGGGCTGCGCCGACGAGGTGATCGCGCCGGTGGCCCTGACCCCGGCCGCCCTGGCCGGCGTGCTGGACTTCGTCAGGCACGTCGAGCGGGTGGCCCGCCACAACACCCGGTTGGACCTGCGCTGGATCCTGCCCACCTTCCACGACCAGCGCACCCGCACCTCGGCCGAGACCCTGCGGCAGCTGCAGGAGCACTTCGGCGCCAAGGTGTGCCGTTCCATCCGGGTGAACATCGAGCTGGCCGAGGCCTTCGGCTGGCGGCAGAGCATCTTCGAGCACGCGCCCCGCTCCCGCGGCGCCGCCGACTACGAGGCCTTCATCGGGACGGTGGCCGAGGCGGACGCCCGTCGGCCCGAGCTGGTGGGCGCCTGATCAGTCGCCGATCACCTGCAGCAGTTCGCGCGCCCTCGCCTGCACCGCGGGGTTGGCGTCCCCGGCGGCCAGGGTGCGCAGCTCGGCGCGGGCCTTCTCGGCGCGGCGGGTCTCGTACTCGATCAGCGCGAGGTTGAAGCGGGCGGTGCCGTCGGCGGGGCGGTCGGCCAGGATGCGCCGCAGCACGGCCTCGGCCCGGTCCAGTTCGTTCAGGCGATAGGCGGTCACGGCGTCCAGGTGGCGCAGGCCCGCGGCGTCGGGATGGCGCTGCAGGGCCCGGCGCAGCACGTCGTCGGCGTAGCTCAGGCGGCCGGTGGCCAGGTAGGCGGCGCCCAACCAGTAGGCCGCGTCCGAATCGGCCGGGTCGGCGCCGAAGCGCCGGGCGAAGGGCTCCAGCAGGGCGTCCAGCCCCGTGGCCGCGGCGTCGCCGCCGGCGCGGTAGCGGGTCTCGGCGGCGCCGGTCAGGTGCCGCACCCCCGGCAGCTGGGGACCGTCGGCCGACAGCGCCTCCAGCGTGGACTGCAGGACGAAGCGCGGGTCCTCAGGACCGAACGGACCCTCGCCGCGGGGCAGCAGCAGCACCAGCAGCACCGCAGCGGCGGCCAGGGTGCCCGTTCCCCAGGCCACCTGCCCCCAC
>JACZKN010000096.1 GCA_014859985.1 Candidatus Krumholzibacteriia bacterium
CCGGGGCAGCCTCCGGCTCCGCGGCGTACGGGTCGGCCAGGGCCGCGGTGTCGGTCGCCGCGGTATCGCCCAGTTGCACGGCCCCGGGCACCAGGCCCCGGGCCGGCAGGCCCTCGGCCTGGTCCTTGTCCTTGTCGCCGCCGCAGCCGACCGCCGCGAGCAGGACGCCGGACAGGAGCACCACCGAAAGGGCGGCCGCGGCGCGGGCGCGGACGAGTCTCGCTTCGCTCATGGAAACCTCCGCTGGGGTCTGTTACCTGGTCGGCAGAGGACACAGTATCCCCGGGAACGCCATCGATGGCAAGGACGGAGGCCGGCAGCCGTTGCCGGGGGGCTGGACGCGCGGGCGCCGGCCCCTTGCGGGAGCCGGCGCCGGTCTGCGTCGCGGCCGTCGCGCCTAGCGCTCGGGCTTGTACATCACCACGCGCACCATGCGATTCTGGGAGCGGCCTTCCGCGGTGTCGTTGCTGGCCACCGGCCGGAACGGGCCGTAGCTGACGGCGGCGAAGCGGTCGGCCGGCAGGTTCAGCTGGTTGGTCATGTAGCGCACCACCGCGGCGGCCCGGAAAGCACCCAGTTCCCAGTTGGAAGGATACCTGTCGACCCACTCCTCGGAGATCTTGAGGTCGTCGGTGAAGCCTTCCACGTACACGTCCCAGTCGGGGTGGTTGCGGACGGCGGAGGCGATGGCCTCGAGGGTCGGCACCATGGTGTCGAGCACGATCACCTGGCTGGAGGCGTAGGACAGCTGGTCCGGGATGCTGACCATGATGACTTCCTCGGAGGCCTCGATCAGCGCCGCGTTGTCGGCCTTGCAGTCCTGCAGGCTGGTGCGCAGCTCCTCGGCGATCCGGTTGCGCTCGGCGATCAGCGCCTCCTGGTCGGCCACGTCCTTCTGCAGTTCGGCGATCTGGGCGTCGAGCTGCAGGATCTGCTGCTCGTACTCCTTGCAGGAGCAGCCCGCCATCGCGAACACCGCCACGAGCACGACGAGCATCCCGTAGTTGCGGGCCGCCCTGATGAACGTCCGATCGAACATAGTGCACTCCTTTGATCGCGCAGGCGTCGGGGCCCGCGTTTCCTGGACGCGGAACGACGACGGACGAAAACCCTCGCCCTGACGCCCGCTGGCTTCACACAGTAAGAGAGTAGTCATGCTTCCCCGCGCCCTCAAGTCTTTTTTACCGTGCGGGCCGGCCGTCGGGGCCCTCAGGAGAAGCGATCCAGGTCCGCGCCGCGCCCGATGGCATCGACCTGGTCGCCCGCCTGCAGCACGGCGATGCCGTGGGGCAGCGGCTCCCGCCGGCGGTTCCCTTCCGCGTCCGCGGCCCGCACGATCTGGATGATGCCCAGGCGCTGCTCGCCCATCAGCTTCAGCTCGGCCAGGCTGCGGCCGACCCAGGCCGCCGGCACGTCCAGGCGCCGCAGAGCGTAGCCCTCGGGCAGGTCCACGAACTCGACAGCCTTCTCCTCCACCAGGAACTGGGCCAGGCGCAGGCCCATGTCCTCCTCCGGCCGCACGATGTGGTCGGCCCCCACCTTCTGCAGGACGTCGGCCTGCAGGGCCGTCAGGGCCTTGGCGTAGACGGTGCGCACGCCCAGGGCCTTGCAGTGCATGGTGACCAGCACGGACGCCTCGAAGTTGGTGCCGACCGCGACGACGGCCACGTCCATGGTGCCGACGTCGTAGGCCTCCAGGTTCTGGCGGTCGGCGGCGTCGAAGCCCACGGCCACGGTCACGCGGTCGACGGCCTCCTCCACCAGGCGGATGTTGCGGTCGATGGCCAGCACCTCGGCGCCACGGCGGGTCAGGTCCGCCGCGACGGTGGCGCCGAAGCGCCCCAGGCCGATGACGACGACTTTCAGCATGCCGATCTCTCCCTGGCCCCGCCGCGCGGGCCTGTTGTCAGCCGACCTGCAGCCGCCCGCGGGGCAGGCGCACCCGCGGTTCGCGGCCGGGGCCGGTCAGGCTGCTCGCCAGGGTCAGCGGACCCAGGCGGCCGATGAACATGAGCACGATCACGACCAGCCGCCCCACTTCGGTCAGGTGGGGCGTCAGGCCCAGGGACAAACCCACCGTGCCCAGGGCCGAGACGGTCTCGAACGCGGTCTCGAACAGGGGCGCCCCTTCGCTCAGCAGCAGCACGAACACGCCGACCGCGGTCACGACGACGCCCGCCGACATGACCAGCATGGCGCGCTGCACCAGCAACGGATCCAACTCGCGGTGGACCAGCCGCACCCTGCCCTGCCCCCGGGCGATGGCCCGCATGTTGGCCCAGGCGATGGCCACGGTGGTGACCTTCATGCCGCCGGCGGTGGACCCGGGCGCGCCGCCGATGAACATCAGCACCATCATCACCAGCAGGGTGGCCGGCGCCAGCGCCGTCAGGTCCAGGGTGTTGAAGCCCGCGGTGCGGCAGGTGGCCGACTGGAAGAAGGCCTGCGACAAGCGCAGCCACCAGGGCTGCCCGGCCAGGGCGCCGCCGCCGTCCACCGCCAGGATCACCGCGGTCCCGGCCGCCAGCAGCAGGCCCGACACCCCCAGCACCACCCGGGCCTGCAGCCCCAGCCGGTTGCCCGGCCCGGGCGGCTGCCTGAGCGCCCGGCCGCGCAGCCAGGCCCAGGTCTGCACCAGCACGCCGTAGCCCAGCCCCCCCAGGATCAGCAGCACCGCCACCGTCTGGACCACCAGGGGCCGGTCGGCCATGCCCGCCAGGGAATCGCCGAAGGTGGAGAAGCCCGCGTTGCAGAAGGCGCTGACGGCGTGGAAGACCGCCGTCCAGGCCCGTTGGGCCGGGTCGGCGACCACCCCCGCGAGGCCGGCGTAGAGCAGGGCCGCCCCCGCCGCCTCCACCGCCAGCGTGACCAGCACCAGCCCGCGCACGGTGCGCCCCACCTCGGCCACCATGGACAGCTGGAAGACCTCGCGCATGAGGCTGCTCTCCCGCACGCCGATGCCCCGGCCCAGCAGCAGGCTGAGGGTCGCGGTCAGGGACATGATGCCCAGCCCGCCCAGCTGGATCAGCAGCAGGATAACCGCCTGCCCGAAGACCGTGAACCCCGTGCCCGTGTCCCGCACCACCAGGCCGGTGACGCACACCGCGCTGGTCGAGGTGAACAGGGCGTCCAGCAGCCCGATGGGCGCGCCGGGCGGGGTCGCCCGGGGCAGCAGCAGCAGCGCCGTCCCCACCAGGATCAGCAGGGCGAACATCAGCACGAACGACAGCGCCGGCCGCAGCCGCGCCCCGGCGAAGCGCCGGTGCACGTGGGGCAACTCGACGGCGAACACGCCCAGGATGTACACCTGCAGCAGCACCAGGTAGACCCGGGTCAGATCCTCGGCCAGCAGGCGGCCCAGCCCCGAGTCGGGAGCCAGGGAGCGGCGGCCCACCAGGATCGCGCCCCCTTCCAGAACCAACAGCAACAGCAACGCGGCGTGGGGCCAACGGCTCCGGAGGAAGCGCCGGAAGGTGGGAGCCTCCCGCCAGGCCAGGACCAGCTCCGCCGCGAACAGCGCCACCGCTGCGGCGGTCAGGCCGCGCGCGATGGCCAGGGCCGCGGCGCCCGGGTAGGTGCCGTGCTCGATCACCAGGCCCGCCAGGCCGCAGGCGCCGGCCACGACCAGGACGGTGCGGCGGGCGATGCTGATGCCGGGCAGGACTGCGCGCATGACCTCTCCGGGCCCGGGGGCCCTGAAAACGGTAAATGTCCGCCCCCGCCGCCCGATACAACGGCATGGCACCGACCCCGACCCCGGGCGCCGGGCCGGCCGCCGCCCATCATGATGCGGGCAGGGCGAAGAATCAATGCGTGGTTGACGCGCGGGAGATGGCATGCGATGGCTCGATTGATCACTGCGCTGGCGCGGGCGGCCGCCGTCCTGGCCGTGGCCGCCGCGGCCGTGC
>JACZKN010000097.1 GCA_014859985.1 Candidatus Krumholzibacteriia bacterium
GCCCTGGGCCTCGAGCGCGTCACCCTGGCCTGGTACCGCAACGCCGGCGGCAACAACGCCGACCTGCCGCCGGTCTGCCACCCGGACACCGGCGGCCCGGTGCCCGGCCACGCCGACCAGCTGCGCGGCGCGGGTCTGTCCTTTGCGCGCCTGTTCGCCGACCACTCCATCGTCATGGCCCCGACCGAGCTCTCGGCCACGGCGCCGTTGAAGGTGGCCGCCCGCGGCGGCGGCTTCCGCGCCGCCACCATGCCCGGCTTCCTGCCGACGATGATCCCGGCCCTGCGCCTGGACTACGGCGAGATCAACCGCCGCGTCGACCTCCTGAAGGACCTGCTGGACCGGGCCGAGCGGGCGGTCCTGCGCTTCACGGCCGCGGGCCGCGGCCACGACCTGGAGCTGGACCTGCGCCACCGCACGGGCCACGCCTCCGGCGGCCTCTTCCCCCGCAACGGCGTGGCCGGCAACCTGCCCTCGGGCGAGGCCTACATCGTGCCCTACGAGGGGGAGCGCCCGGGCGACCCCAGCGCCTCGGCGGGCAGCCTGCCGGTCCAGATCGACGGCGAGGTCGTGGTCTACCGCATCGAGGGCAACAAGGCGGTCGAGGTGCTGGGCGACGGTCCCGTGAGCCGCGCCGAAGCCGCCCGCATCGCCGCCGAACCCGCCTACGCCAACCTGGCGGAGCTGGGCCTGGGGGTGCTGGGCGACTTCGGGCTCGAGCCCTGCGGCGAGATCCTGCTGGACGAGAAGCTGGGGCTGCACATCGCCTTCGGGCGCAGCGACCACTTCGGCGGCACCGTCGCCCCGGGGGACTTCACGAGTCCTGACGCGGTGATCCACCTGGACCGGGTGTACATCCCCCAGACCCAGCCGGCGGTGACGGTGGCGTCGGTGCGCCTGCTGGGGCCGGACCTGGACCGGGAGATCATCAGGGACGGGGAGTTCCGGCCGTTGTGAGGCCGAGGCACGGGCAAAAAAGGTGGCCGGGGCCAGTCGTGAATGACCCTCGCCCTGAGTCACTCGGACTTTGGTAGCCCCGGCCGTGTTTTCTTTAGAGGTCCGTTCGTTCCGACCGACGAATCATCGGTGCCTCTCGGCGCGAATTTAGCCGGAATCGTGCCCAAGTCGAAAGGAATCTTGCAGGCAACTCCTTTGGTTGCAACGGGACGCTGCACGTATACGGATATAATTATCCATAAAGCAACAACTTACGGGCGGCCGCGAAAGGGGCAGGATTTGGATCACATCGGGCGGATCTTCCGGCCACCGAGCGAGGCCCAGAGCCTGCTGCTGCAGGTGACGGTGGGCTGCAGCCACAACCGCTGCACCTACTGCGCCATGTACGACGACCCGGCCCAGTCCCGCTTCCGCGCCAAGCCCTGGCCCGCGGTGGCCGCCGACATCGCCGAGGCCGGTCGCCTGGCGGCCGGCGGCCTGCCCATCCGCCGGGTCTTCCTGACCGACGGCGACGCCCTGATCCTGCCCACCGCCCAGCTCGAGCGCATCCTGGCGGCCCTGCACGAGGCCCTGCCCCAGCTGCGCCGGGTCGGCATCTACGGCGACGCCCGCAGCATCCTGCGCAAGTCCCCCGCCGACCTGGCGCGCCTGCGCGACCTGGGCCTGGGCATCGTCTACCACGGCGCCGAGAGCGGCGACGACGAGGTCCTGCGCCGGGTGAACAAGGGTTCGACGGCCGCCGAGGCCGTCGCGGCCGCCGGCCGCCTGCGCGAGGCCGGCCTCCGCCACTCGGTGATGGTGATGCTGGGCCTCGGCGGCACCGAGCGGAGCGCCGCCCACGCCGCCGCCACCGCCGAACTGCTGACCGCCATGGATCCGCCCTTCGTGGGCGCCCTGACCACGACCCTGGTGCCGGGCACGCCGCTGCACGCCACGGCCGCCGCGGGCGGGTTCGACCTGCCCGACCCCTGGGGCATGCTGGCCGAACTGCGCACCATCGTGGCCGGGGCCGGGCTCACCCGCTGCCGCTTCCACAGCAACCACGCCAGCAACTACGTGCCCCTGAGCCTGAACCTGCCGGCGGACCGCGAGCGGGGCCTGGCCCTGCTGGACGCGGTGCTGGCCCGCCGCCGGCAGGACGACCTGAAGCCGGAGTTCCTGCGCGGCCTCTAGCCGGGCGGTTCACCAACCGGCCGGGCCGTGCGGCCCCCTTGACAGGGAACGCCCGCCGGACCGATCATGCCCTGACCACCACAGCAGCCGCCCGTCCCGCGAGGCCCGACATGAACGAAGCCGGCAACGCTCCCATCCGCCTCCTGCTCGTCGACGACGAGGAGGACCTCGTCACCTTCCTGGCCCACCGGCTGCGCAAGCGCGGGATCGAGGTGGCCGTCGCCACCTGCGGCGAGGACGCCCTGGCCGCGGCGGCGCACCAGAAGTTCGACGTGGCCGTGGTCGACCTCAAGATGCCGGACATCGACGGCATCACCGTGATGGAACGCCTGCGCAAGGGGCAGCCGTACATCGAGGTGCTGATGCTCACCGGCCACGGCAGCCACGACTCCGCCTGGGAGGCCGGCCGCCTCCAGGCCTTCCGCTACCTGCTGAAGCCCTACGACTTCGACGAACTCCACGGCCTGATCGGGCAGGCCGCAGCCCAGCGCCGCAAGCGCCTGCAGGCCGAGTTCGCCGGCCGGCTCGCCGACCTGATGGCCGGCACCACCAGCGCCCGCGACCTGATCGAGGAGAGCAACAAGCTGCGCCGTGAGTACGAGCAGGACTGACCCCCACGGCGTCGTCCTGGTGGGCGACGATCCCTTGCTGGCGGAGCTCGTCGCCGGCCTGACCGGCCTGCCCCGGGCCGTTTCGCTGCGCGTGTGGGCGGTCATCGACCTGGCCGCCGCCGACGCCGCCGCCCTGGCCCGCGAGGCGGGCGTGCCCCTGGTGGGCACGCGCCTGGAGGAC
>JACZKN010000098.1 GCA_014859985.1 Candidatus Krumholzibacteriia bacterium
CCCCGACCCGAACCCCCAGCGCACGTCCCGGGAGTCCGCCATGCGCCCAGTCGTCCTTGCCTGCCTGCTCGTCCTGCTCCTGGTCGCCCCCGCGACCGCCGCCGATGAGGCCCTGCTCTTGCGGATGCCCGACGTGGGCGCCACGCAGGTGGCCTTCGTCCACGCCAACGACATCTGGATCGCCCCCCGCGACGGGGGCGAGGCCCGGCGCCTGACCACCTTCGCGGGAGCCGAGACCCATCCCCACATCTCCCCCGACGGCACGCTGGTGGCGTTCTCCGGCGAGTACGACGGCAACACCGACGTCTACGTGGTGCCGACCCGGGGTGGCGAGCCGCAGCGCCTGACCTGGCATCCGTTGCCCGACGAGGTGCGGGGCTGGACGCCGGACGGCACGCGCGTCGTCTTCGCCAGCGGCCGCACCGGCGCGCCGCGGCCCCAGCCCGCGCTGTGGACGATCGGCCTCGGCGGCGGCCTGCCCGAGATCCTGCCCCTGCCGCGGGCCGAGAACGGCGTGTTCTCGCCCGACGGCAAGCGCCTGGCCTACCAGGTGGTGCAGCAGTGGGACGGCGAGTGGCGCAACTACCGCGGCGGCCAGTGCAACCCCGTGCGGGTGATCGACCTGGCCACGCTGGAGGTGGAGCGCCTGCCCTGGCGGGACAGCAACGATGTGTCGCCGGCCTGGCTGGACGACACGGTGTTCTTCCTCAGCGACCGCGACTGGGCCATGAACGTGTGGGCGTGGAACGCGCAAGGCGGCGAGCCCGTCCAGCGCACCTTCTTCAAGGACTTCGACTGCAAGAACCTGTCCGGTGCCCACGGCCGCCTGGTGTTCGAGAACGGCGGCCGCCTGTGGACCATGGACACAGCCGGCGGCGAGCCGCGGGCCCTGCGCATCACCCTGTCCGGCGACTTCCCCTGGGCGCGGCCCCACTGGACCGACGCGGTGGACCTGGTGCAGGGCGCCGGCCTTTCGCCCACGGGCAAGCGCGCGGTGTTCGAGGCCCGGGGCGAGATCTTCACCGTGCCCGCCGAGAAGGGCGACGTGCGCAACCTCACCGCCAGCCCCGGCAGCGCCGAGCGCGCCCCGGCCTGGTCCCCGGACGGCCTGCGGATCAGCTGGTTCAGCGACGCGGGCGGCGAGTACCGATTGGTGATCGCCGACCAGTTCGGCAAGGTCGAGAAGACCATCGCCCTGGCGAACCCCACCTTCTACTACACGCCGCGCTGGTCGCCCGACGGGAAGCACCTGGCTTTCGGCGACGCCGACCGCAGCCTCTGGGTCGTCGAGGTGGCCACGGGCACGGCCCGCCTGGTGGGCAACGAGGGCTTCGCCACCCCCGCGCGCCTGATCTATCCCGAGTGGTCGCCCGACTCGCGCTGGCTCGCCTACAGCAAGCGGCTGCCCAACCAGTTCAACGCCGTGTTCGTCCACTCGCTGGAGACCGGCAGGTCCACCCAGGTGACCGACGGGCTGAGCGACAGCCACTCGCCGGCCTGGGACCGGGGCGGCAAGCACCTCTACTTCCTGGCCAGCACCGACTACGGCCTGAACGTGGGTTGGCTGGACATGAGCTCGTACCACCGCCCGCTGAACTACGCCATCTACGTGGCGGTGCTGGACGCGGCGGCGCCGTCGCCGCTGGAGCCGCAGAGCGACGAAGAGGACGGGGACGAGGCGAAGGACGAAAAGAAGGACGAGGAGAAGGACACGAAGAAGAAGGACGAGGCGCCCGTCCCCGTGAAGATCGACTTCGCCGGGCTGGACCAGCGCATCCTCGCCCTGAACGTGCCCGCCCGGCCCTACGGCGACCTGGCGGCCGGCGACGAGGGCGTGCTCTTCTACACCGAGGAGGTGCCCAACCAGCCGGGCCTCTCCCTGCACCGTTACGACCTGAAGGAGCGCGAGGCCAAGCCGGTCACCGGCGGCATCACGACCTACGTGCTGTCGGCCGACGGCCGGAAGCTGCTGCTGGGCCGGCCGGCCCACGCCTGGGAGCTGGCCGACGCGGCCGGCGAGCCCAAGCCGGGCGAGGGGGCGCTGGACCTGGGCGGCCTGCGCCTGAAGGTGGATCCGCCTGCCGAGTGGGCGCAGATGTTCCGGGAGGCCTGGCGCTTCCAGCGCGACTACTTCTACGTGGACAACGTCCACGGCCTGGACCTGGACTGGGCCTGGGCGACCTACGGGCCCTGGCTGGAGCACGTGCGCCACCGTGCCGACCTGACCTACATGCTGGACATCCTGGGCGGCGAGACGGCCGTCGGCCACTCCTTCGCCCGGGGCGGCGACGAGCCGGACGTGGACACGGTGCCGGTCGGCCTGCTGGGCGCCGACTTCACCGTGGAGAATGGACGCTACCGCCTGGCCCGCATCTACCGGGGCGAGAACTGGAACCCGGACCTGCGTGCGCCCCTGAGCGGCCCGGGCCTGGACGTCAAGCAGGGCGAGTACCTGCTGGCCGTCAACGGCGTCGAGCTCACCGCGGGCATGAACCCCTACAGCCTCTTCGACCGCACCGCCGACCGCCAGACGGTGCTGACCCTCAACTCCAGGCCGGAACCGAAGGGCGCCCGCGAGGTCACCGTCGTGCCGGTGGCCGAGGAGATCAGCCTGCGCCAGAGGGAATGGATGGACACGAACCGCCGAAAGGTGGACGAGCTGTCCGGCGGCCGCCTGGCCTACGTCTGGGTGCCCAACACCGGCGGCGGCGGCTACACCAGCTTCACCCGCTACTACTTCGCCCAGCAGGACAAGCAGGGCGCGGTCATCGACGAGCGCTTCAACCAGGGCGGCTCCATCGCCGACTACATGGTGGACATCATGTCCCGCCGCCTGCTCGGCTACTTCAACAACCCCGTGGGCGACCGGCAACCCTTCACCGCGCCCAACGCGGCCATCTGGGGACCCAAGGTCATGATCATCAACGAGATGGCCGGCTCCGGCGGCGACATGCTGCCCTACATGTTCAAGCTCATGGAGATCGGTCCCCTGGTCGGCACCCGCACCTGGGGCGGCCTGGTCGGCATCTGGGACGTGCCCGACCTGGTGGACGGCGGCTTCATCACCGCGCCCCGCGGCGGCTTCTTCGACCTTGAGGGCGAGTGGCGCGTGGAGAACGAGGGCGTGGCGCCGGACATCGAGGTGGAGATGGAGCCCAAGCTGGTCGCCGAGGGCCGCGATCCGCAGCTGGAGCGCGCGGTCGCCGAGGCGCTGAAGCTGCTGGAGACCCGGGCGATCGAGCTGCTGGAGCAGCCGGCCGACCCGGTGCGGGTCAGGCGGCCGCAGTAGGGGGCGCCGGCGGAACGTGCACGTGCGCGAGGCGGCGGGGCTTACGCCACGTCCGGCCTGCGGAATGGTCTGACGCGCGGCCTACTCGTATCCCCACGGCGCCGGCGGCGCCGGCACGGGCCGGGTCAGGTCGAAGTCGACGCGGAACTCGCGGCCCTCGCGGGTCAGGCGGTAGGTGAAGGTCCCGGGATAGATGGACATGGACCAGGTGTTGCCGACCGACTGCGGGATGCCCTGGGCCACGAACAGCTCCTTGGAATACTGGTCGGCGGGGAAGGACTGCAGCGTGGCCCAGCCGGCGTCGACGGTGTGCCCGCCGTACATGGTCGAGTCGTCGTCGCTGCCGTCCTCGTGCCGGTGGTCGTGCTTGAGCTGGAGCCCCGAGCCGGTGCGCGTCAGGATCCAGGTGCGCGAGCGGTCCTCGCCCACGTGGAAGGGAATCCTGATGGCGTGCTCGCCGCACTCGCGCACGTGCATGACCAGCCGCCGGTCGGCGAACGACGCGTCCGCGGCGTTGCCCTCGACCACCTTGCCCTCGAAAGCCTGGCCGCACAGGGCCTGCAGGTTCGCGAAGAAGGCGTCGTGGGTGGGGATCGAGACCAGCGGCTGCGCGGCCGCCGGCTCGGGGCACAGCCCAGCCAGCAGGACCGCGGTCAGGGCCAGCTTCGTCATGGGGTCTCTCCTAGGCAGGTGGCCGACGGGAGCCTGGTCCGCCGGGCCGGTTATGACATTCCCTCATGTCCAGGACAGCACCATACTGCAAACCACCTTGTGCAGCAACTGCTTCCGCCAAGGGTCACGATTCCCTGGCATCCATGATCCGGCCGGCTCTGGTACACTCCTGCCGGGATCGTCCGTGCAGTCGACAAGTCCCGATCAAGCGCTTCACCACGGGGCGGGGCGGGGAAGTGGAGATCGTATGAAGGCGCTGTTCGTGGTTTCGTTGGTCCTGCTGGGCCTGGGCTGCCGTCCCCTGGCCGCCCAGGAGGCCCCTGCCCTGGGGGAGTACCATTTCACCTTCGGGTTCGGCCCGATGATCATGCAGCACGTCACGTTCGAGACCGATGACGCCGGGGTCCACCTCGGCCTGGCCGGCTACAAGCACGTCGGGCGCGGTTGGTACCTGGGAGCCGAGCTCGGCTTCGGCGAGAGCATGGTGCTGTTCGGGGACGATTCGGGCATCACCATGTACGAGCTGAATGGGAAGCGGGGCTTCGATCTCGGCGGTGCCTTCGCGGCGGACCTCGGCGCCGGGCTGTCCTACAACCACGTCACCTACGAGCGCAGCAGCCTCTTCGGCACGGACAGCGAGCCCGGGATCGACGACTGGGTGCTGGGCATCCAGGGACTGGCCGGCATCCACGGCCGGCTGGGCCCGATCCTCCTGGGCGCGTACCTGAAGGCCATGCTGACCCAGGACGTTGACGGCGTGCAGGAGGCCGAAGGGCTGCAGGACGGGTGGGACTACTCCAACCTGACGTTCGGCATCCGGTTCGGCTTCCTCATCCGTTAGAAGCGGCGCTTCGGACCGGGGACCCCGGCCTCGGCGTAGAGGCGCGCGTAGGCGTCGGCCATGGCCGCGGGCGAGTAGCGCGCCACCGTTGCGGTGGCCGCCGCCGCCAGCGCCTGCCGCTTCCGCGGGTGCGCGTGCAGGTCGACGATGGCCTCCTGCAGGGCGACGGCATCCCCCGGCGGGACCAGGACGCCGTCCTTGCCGCCGGTGACCAGGTCGGGGATGCCCCCGACCGCCGAGGCGACGATGGGGACCTGCAGGCGCATCGCGTCCAGCAGGATCGAGCCCAGGCCCTCGTGGCGGGAGGGGAAGACGAAGAGGTCGAAGCAGCTGATGTAGTCGGCGACGTTGTCCACGAACCCCGCGAAGGTCAGGTTGCCGAGCCCCGCCGCCCGGGCCTTGAGCAGCTCCTCGTCCTCGCCGCGGCCGAGCAGGAGGAAATGGAGCTCCGGCCGCGTTCCTGCCAAGGCCCGGGCCGCGTCGATGAGCACGGACTGGCCCTTGTGCCCGTCGACCAGCGCGCCGACGTGCCCCACCAGGAACCGGTCCGGGAACCGCGCGCGGATCCGGGCGGCCGCCGCGCCGTCGACGGGGTCGTCGCTGAAGGCGCTGGGGATGATCGCCGTCCGCGCGCCCGGCGAGACCCGCAGCATCTCCTGCTCGATCACCCGCGAAAGCGCGACCGCCCGTGCCGCGCCGGCGTACATGATCCGGTTCACGGGGTTCGTCTTGATGCGGTTGTCCACCCGCCGGGTGACGATCAGCGGCAGCCGGTGCACCAGGTGGCAGTAGTAGGCGAACTGCAGGGCCCGGGTCTCGTGCGCGTGCAGCAGCGCGGCCCCGCGGACCACGCCCGCGCGCAGCGCGTAGGGCTGCTGGAGCCGGACGACCGCCAGGCCCGGGACGTGGCCCGACCGCGCGGCCAGCTCGGCGTCCTCGCGGGTGATCAGCTTCTGCGCGTAGCCCCGCACGGCGAGCTGCTCGATCAGCAGCAGGGTCTGGCGCTCGCCCCCGCGGAAGCCCTTCGCGAAGTTGAGGTGGACTATTTCCTGCCGCAATTGAGGTACCTTTTCGTGTAGCGGAAGAACCGGCCGTTGAAGTCGGACACGGCGATCACCACGCCGCGCCACCCCTCCAGGAAACCCAGCTGCAGCACGTACGACCTGAAGAACGCGAAGTGCGCGGCGGCCAGCACCACCAGGAACGAGCGGGTGGTTTTGTCCGCGGCGGCCAGGTCCGAGTACCGGATGACCTTGTGCAGGAGCTGGTCGAGGTCGCGGACGGCGTCGTGGCGGAAACTGTGCCCCAGGAGGGTGACCGGGGCGCCGGCCCGGGGCTCGACCCGCTCGTGGACCAGGGCGTCGTTGAACCGGTGGCGGGTCCGGTTGTACAGGCGCACCACGCGGTCCCCGCCCCAGCCGCCGTGGCGGACGCGCTTGCCCAGGAGGTAGTTGTCGCGCTTCAGGACGTAGACGGCGTTGGCGTCGTCCAGCGCCAGCGCTCCGATCTCCGCCGCGAGCGCAGGCGGAATCGTCTCGTCGCTGTCGAGCGAGAGCACCCAGTCGTGCCGCGCCCGGTCGGCCGCGAGGTTCCTGGTAGGCCCGAAACCGGCGAAGGGACCGTCGGCGACGGTGACGTTCGGGTAGCCGGCGGCGATGCCGCGCGTCCCGTCGGTCGAGTCGTTGAGGTAGAGCAGCACCTCGGGAAACGGCCGCAGGCTGCGCAGCGTCGCGTCGATCGTCGGCTCGGCGTTGCTGGCGATGATGACGACCGAGACGGGTCCCACGGGATCTCCTTGGCGGGCGGCGGCGGGCGCGCAGGTGGGCGCGCAGGTGGGCGGATGCTAGCACCTGCGGTCTCCGGGAGTCAATGGCGCGGGCGGGACGCTCGACGCGGAACGTGTTTGCGGACAACGGCCTTCCGTGGAACACCCATTGCATTCGCCGCTGGCCCGCCCCGACCCGACCGACAAGATCCCGTTTGCATAATCCCGGTTCCTTGACTATCTTCCCCGCCTACACCGGGAACCATCCCGCTAGCGGCGACAACAACAGGACCCCGCGGATCCCGCGACGGTCACGCCGAATCCCCCTCTTGCCCTTCACTGTTGTTTGGGTCGGAACGAATACCGTACCGTACGGGTTCTGCCCGTCCGTGTGCGCAGGAGACCAGTTTGTCCATGTTCACCAACAAGACCACCAAGCCCATCGCCAAACCCGCCGTCACCCCCGGACCGAGCGCCTTCGACCGCTTCGGCCTCGATCCCGTTCTGCTGCGCGGCGTCGCCGCCACGGGTTTCACCACCCCGCGGACCATCCAGGTCGAGGCCATGCCCGCCGCCCTCGCGGGCCGCGACGTGCTGGGCCTGGCCCAGACCGGCACCGGCAAGACGGCGGCCTTCGCGCTGCCGCTCCTGCAGCGGCTGCTGCACGAGCGCCGCACCGGCCCGGGCGCCCTGGTGCTCGCGCCCACGCGCGAACTCGCCACCCAGATCGCCGAGGAGATCCGCGCCCTGGCCCGGTACACCCGGCTCGAAGTGATCACCATCTTCGGCGGCGTGCCGACCTCGGGCCAGGTGCGCGGCCTGCGCCGGCGCCCGGCGATCGTCGTCGGCTGCCCCGGCCGCGTGCTCGACCTGCTGGGCCAGGGCGTGCTGACTTTGGACCAGGTGGGCACCCTCGTGCTGGACGAGGCCGACCACATGTTCGACATGGGCTTCCTGGCCGACATCCGGGCCATCCTGGCCGCCCTGCCCGCGCGGCGCCAGAACCTGATGTACTCGGCCACGATGCCCCGCGAGGTGCGGCGCCTGGCCGACGAGATCCTGCGCGATCCCCACGTGGTGGAGCAGGCCACTTCCGCGCCCGCGGCCACCATCGACCACTCCCTGGTGCTGGTGGGCGAGAAGCAGAAGCGCAACCTGCTGGAGATCCTGCTGCGGGAGAAGGGCTGCGAGTCGGCCATCGTCTTCACCAGCACCAAGCGCCGCGCCAAGCAGCTGGCCGATCAGCTGGGCGAGTCGGGCCACCGGGCGGTCGCCATCCAGGGCAACCTGTCCCAGGCCCGCCGCGACCGGGCGATGCAGGGCTTCCGCTCGCGCCACTTCAACATCCTGGTGGCGACGGACATCGTGGCCCGCGGCATCGACGTCAGCGGCGTCAGCCACGTGATCAACTTCGACGTGCCCAACACGCCCGAGGCCTACACCCACCGCATCGGCCGCACCGGCCGGGCCGAGCTCGAGGGCACGGCCCTGACCTTCGTCACCGGCAACGACCACGGCTGGCTGCGCGCCACCGAGCGCATGATCGGCGCGCGGATCGAGCGGCGGCTCGTGGACGGGTTCACGGCCGAACCGGAAGGGCGGTCCGAGTCCCGGCGCGGCGCCTATCCCGTCTACGCCACGGGCGGATTCGGCGGCCGCAGCCGCGGCACGCGGCCGTACGGCCAGCGGCCGCAGGGCGAGGGGCGGCGGCGGCCCCGGCGCGGGGCGTAGTTCCCGGGGGAGTGCGTTGCGGCTGGGGCTGTGGTGCGCGCCCGCACAACCTGAAAGTCCGACGCCCGGTTCCGAAAGGAGCCGGGCGTCGGTTTCTGTCACCCCGACCGGCGCCTTGGGACGGGTCCGCTATCGGCACCCTGCTGGAGGCAGACACCCTAGGGCTGAAGCAACTCCTGCTCACCTTGCCATGGAATGTAACATGTTATTCTGCAGTAGATTAGTCGGCAAGTGACATGATCTTGATCCTGATGACTCGTTTTCCGTGCACCCAGATCGACAAATCTGCATTGTTACAGGAGGAAGTGCCAGGCCGGATCGACAGGGGCGCCAGCGGCCGGCGGCGGCGGCGACGTCGCTATGCTGGGGAGCGGTACTGGTGAAGGGCCCGCTCCTGGTACCGCAGTCGTGAAACAGCTTGTGATGCCAATCAACGAGGAGCCGGCCGTGGAATCGAGATTGCGACGAATCGCAACCCTGGTCATCGGCGCGTGCGTGGTGGTGGTCGTCCTGACCTCCGCAGGATGTGATTCCGACCCCAGTGCACCGCCATTGGCGGTTCTGCCGACTGAAGCTGTTGTTGTCAACGGCGGGCAGCGGTTCACCGGTTCCCGGACGATCACGGTAGAGGCGCGCGCCGATGGGTTGGATTCGGTGCTGGTCTGGAATGGGACATGGGAAGAGAGGCATTCGGGTCGGTGGTACGAAGCATCCGCCGGGTGCGTTGAGATCCCCGACTGGTACTTGGATTCCGACGAGGGCCCGGTCACCGTCCGCGTATCAGCCGTGATCGAGGGGCTGGCCTCCCATTCGGCAGCGTCGGAGATCATTCTCGATCTGACTCCGCCGCTGATCGGTGGATTGCCGCTGCATCCGGAGGCGGGGGCCAGCGATGTCTCGGCCGCCACAGATTTGCGTTGGTCCGGGGCGACAGACGGACTGTGCCCCGCAGACAGCATCGTGTATGTCGTCCTCGCGGGAGTGACTGCAACGCCGCAGGACACGGTATACGTCGGGCGCGAGTTGGCCTGTTTAGTGCCGGGATTGACGGCAAACGCGGTGTGTTACTGGCAGGTGAATGCCGTCGACCTCGCTGGGAACGTGGCGATTGGGCCGGTTTGGACATTCGGAGTGTGGGCGTGGAATTTGCCGGTCTTCCGCCGTGCACCCGCAGCGACCTTTGTCATGGGAAGCCCAGAATCGGAGTTTGGACATGTGTCTAGCGAACGCCAGCATACGGTCACGCTTACTCGGGACTATCTGATAGCCAGCACGGAAATGGTCGAGGGTCACTATGTGCCCCTCCTGCAATGGGCACTCGGAGCCGGATATATCACGGTCAGTGCAGATACGGTAATAAGCATCCGTGCGGGTGAGCGTTTGCCACTCGTTTTCGTCTCAGACGGGTGCAATAGTATCGAGTACAGCAATATGTCGTTCGTGACGACCAGGCCTGATCAGATCGTAAAGCAGGTTACGTGGTATGGCGCGATGGCAGCAACGGCGTGGCTGAGTGAGCTTGCGGGAGGAGCTGCCCATATACCGGGCATAGGGGATGCTGATACTGATCTGACTGATCCCTATCGCCATCGCGGCTACCGCCTGCCGACGGAAGCAGAATGGGAGCATGCATGCCGAGCTGGAACGCAGACCGCGTTTGCAAACGGTGAGATTGGTGATGACGTATGGATTGATCCCGTATTGGATCAGATCGGCTGGTACTATTATAACTATACGGGATTCGATTTTACACCGGGGCACAAGATAGCGAACGCATGGGGCCTATATGACATGCATGGCGGTGTACCAGAGTGGTGTTGGGATTGGTACGGGCGATACCCGACAGACGCGGTGATTGATCCAATCAACATTAAGCTTGAGGCCGTTGGCGATGCGCGAATTATACGTGGATCTCTGCCACTTGCCGGCCCGAAGACAATACACTGCCGGTCGGCGTTCAGATCCGCATTGGAGCCGTACGTTGGCCTGTGTTCGATGGTAACTTTCCGGCTCGTATGGTCCGGCGGCGTTGATTGAAGCGCGAGATATATAGTCTCGGGACTCGGTCTTTTAGTGGAGCGGCATTGAATAGCGTAATCCGGACGCAATGGTGAGTTCCGGTGCCGGGGCTGGATTGGCGGGCAAGTCTGAGTTTCCTGGTGCGCCCGGAAGGGTCGCTTGCGAGTTGTGCCAAGATAACCCATTATAGAGCAATCAATTGCGTTCCGCCGCCCGGCCTAAGCCGACTTCCCAGTTTATCGTCGCACCCGCCGACACAAGTTTCTCTGTTTTTGACATAATGAAGGTCCTGGGATATGGTGAAACAGCGCAATATGGAAAGGTGGATTCCATGCACGACACCGTGGCGGATGAGATCCAGCGTAGCGTTCTGAACCGCATGACCTGCGGCCAGCGGCTGGGCTTGGCCTGCGAAATGAGCGACCTGGCCCGCGATCTTTGCCGCGCCCGCATCCGTCAGCAGCATCCTGACTGGACCGACGCGGAGATCATTCGCGAGATGGTCCGTGGGGCCTTCTCGCCACAACCCTGCACCTGGTGAACAGGTGAGCTCGACCGACGGAAAGCCTCAGTACCCCAGCTTCTTGTCCACCACGTTCACCAGTGGTTCCCCCGCCCCGAACCGCCGCAGGTTCTCCTTGAACAGCTCCCACCGCCGCTCCAGCGTCAGCTCCGCGCGGCTGGAAACATGCGGCGTGACGATCACCCGCGGCGTGCGCCACAGCGGATGATCCGCCGGCAGCGGCTCAGGATCGGTGACGTCCAGCCCAACGCCCGCCAGGCGGCCCAGGCGAACCGCGTCCAGCAGCGCGTCCGTGACGACGATCGGCCCGCGCCCGATGTTCACGAAGTAGGAGCCTTCCTTCATCTTGGCGAAGCGGCCGGCGTCGAACAGGCCGCGGGTCTCGTCGGTCAGGGGCAGGGCCACCACCACCACATCGGCCTCGGCCAGGAAGCGGTCCAGGTCCGCGGCTGTGCCCATCTTGTCCACGTAGGCGGGGGCGGGGCGGGCCGAGCGCACCGTGGCCAGCACCTCCATGCCGAAGGCCTTGGCCCGCTGCGCGACCTCGCTGCCGATGCCGCCCATGCCGACGACGAACATCGTGCGCCCGGCCAGGGCCGTCAGGCCGGTGCCGGCGTCGCGGTTCCAGGTGGCGGTCTCCTGCGCGTCCAGGTACGCCGGCAGGTCGCGGGTCAACGCCAGCAGCAGGGCGAAGACGTGCTCGGCGATGGCCGGCCCGTGCACGCCGGCCATGTTGGCCAGCACGATGGCGTCGTTCTTCTTCAGGCCCGCCAGCTCGAGGTACGTGTCCACGCCGGCGCTCCAGGACTGGACGAAGCGCAGGTTGGGCGCCGCGGCCAGCAGCTCGTCCGACAACACGTGGGCGTCGGCGCCGTCGATGCCGGCGGCCTGGGCCAGGGCCTCCTCCGTGGACAAGCCGCTCAGGATGGTGACGTTGGGGGCGATCGCCTTCAGCTCGGCCAGTTGGGACTCGTCCAGGCGGCCGGCCAGGTAGGTCAGCGTCTTCGTGCCGCCGGCGGTATCGAGGGCCACGACGCCTTCAGCGGCGGCAGCGGCGGCGGGCATAGCGAGCAGGAGCAACAGCAGGAGGGCGCCTCGGCGCCGCAGCAGCGTGGTCATGGTGTCCTCTTCCGGTCGGGGGTCCGCGGTACCGGAAGCACAGTCTAGCCCACGGGGCGGTCGCCCGCCTCACGCGAGGGCGATTCTCAGACCCAATCCTCGGCCAGCACGTCCCCCCGCACCCCCACCACAATGCGCTTGACCGGCACCTTGCGCCCGGCCTGGGCCGCCGCCGCCTGGGCCAGCCGCAGCAGGCCGCCGCAGCAGGGCACCTCCATCATCAGCACCGTCAGGGTGTCGATGCGGGCCTGGTCGATCATGGCCACGAGCTTCTCCAGGTACACGTCCTGCCCCTGGTCCAGCTTGGGGCAGGCCACGGCCAGGGCGCGGCCCTTGAGGAAGCGCGTGTGGAAGTCGCCCACGCTGAAGGCGGCGCAGTCGGCGGCCAGCAGCACGTCCGCGCCCTGGAAATACGGGGCCTGGGGCGAGACCAGGTGCAGCTGCACCGGCCACTGGCGCAGCTCGGACGCGCCGGTCGCGCCGGTCGCGACGGGCCCGGCGACGGCCGGCGCCAACGTCATGGTGCGCGCGCCCGGGCAGCCCGCGGGCGCCCCGTGGGCGTGCCCGTTCGCGCCGTTGTGCTTCGTGATGGGATGGTGGGCCGGGCCGTCGAGCGCGGCCAGGTGCTGCTGCACCGCCTCTTCGTCGAACTCCTCCGCGTCGCGCTCCAGGACCGTGATGGCGCCCTGGGGGCACTCGCCCAGGCAGGCGCCCAGGCCGTCGCAGAGGTTGTCGGCCAGCAGCACGGCCTTGCCGCCGATGATCTGGATGGCGCCCTCGGCGCAGGAGGGGACGCACTCCCCGCAGCCGTCGCAGAGGTCCTCGTCGATGTGCACGATCTTGCGCAGGGCCATGGCCGTCCTCCACTTGTGGCGGGACCGCCGGCCTCGGCGGTCCCATGGGGAGAACGGTAGTCCCCTTTAAAATGGATGTCAAGGTCCTGTATTGGTTGCGGTTCTCAGTTCCGCCGGGACGACGAGCCCTCGGCGGCGGCGGCCGCGCCCGCCGGCAGCAGGTCGTCGTACCAATGGGCCTGATCGTCCCGCCGGCAGACCACGGTCCGGCTCTCCAGTTCGGGATCCTTGGCCCGGTGGTAGCGGCAGTAGATGTGGTGCCGGTCCACCCCGGTGACCTCGATCTTGCCGCTCTCGTGGCTCATCGCGAAGCGCGCGCGGCGGGACAGGCCCGAGCAGCGGCGCCGGGCTGCATCGAACATGCGCCAGCCCGCCACCAGGGGCACGGCGTAGGGCTCGTTGCCGGCGGTGGGGCGGCCCTGGAAGAGGTAGTACTGGGGGGCGCCCACCTCGGTCATGGCCCGGAACAGGTCGGTCAGGACCTGGGGCTTGTCGTTCACGCCGCCGATCAGGGGGCACTGGTTGACCATCTGCACGCCGGCCGCCTGCAGGGCTTTCAGGGCCGCGCGGGCTTCGGGGGTCAGCTCCCGCGGGTGGTCGAAGTGGGCCATCAGGTAGACGGCGGCGCCGCCGCGGGCGGCGCGGCCCAGGCCGGCGGCCAACGCGGGGTCGTCCAGCACCCTAAACGGGTTGAAGGCCACGGTCTTCGAGCCGATCCGCACCGTGCGCACGTGCTCCACCGCGGCGAAGCGCTCCACCAGGTCCACCAGGCGGTCGGTGCTCAGCACCAAAGGATCGCCCCCGGTCAGCAGCACGTCGGTGATCTCCCGGTGCTGCGCCACGTAGGCGACGGCCGGGTCCAGGTCCACCCTCGCCTCGTCGTTCTCGCTCATGAACAGGCGCTTGCGGAAGCAGTAGCGGCAGTAGGCGGCGCAGGTGGGGGCGGCCAGGATCAGGGCGGTGTCCCGGTACTTGTGCTGCACGCCGGGGGCGACGGTGTTGTCGGCCTCGTTGCTGGCGTCCAGGCGGCCCCAGTCGGCCATCTCCTGCGTGTCGGGGATCACCAGGCGGCGGATGGGGTCGTCCGGATCGTTCCAGTCGATCAGCCCCAGGTAGTAGTCGTTGGCGCGGAAGGCGTAGGTCTGTTCGACCTGGCGCAGGCGGTGGATCTCCCGGTCCGAAAGCTGGGGGACCTGCTCCACCGACCGCAGGTAGCGGACCCGGCGCCGGGGGTTGGGGGGACGGCTCGTGGTCATGGATCGTTCTCCTTCGGGTCTAGCGGACCTTCCCGAAGAAGCGGCCATGACCGATGCACGACGAGCCAGGAAAGGTCACGCGTAGTGGGCCGGACAGCCGGGCCCACGGCAGATGCGCGATAATCGGAGCTGTGGGCGCGGCCATCGGCCGCTCCTATGGAGCATACCTACCGGGGAGCCGGGGCGCCACCCCAAAATCGCCAACCCGTTGTCTCAGAACGCCCTGGCGTACTGCTCGGGCACCGGCGCGGGGTGTCCCAGCGCCTTGGCGGCGTGCAGCGGCCAGTGGGGGCGGCGCAGCAGTTCGCGCGCCAGCAGCACCACGTCGGCCTGCCCCTGGCGGACGATGGCGTCGGCCTGGGCGGGCTCGGTGATCATCCCCACGGCCCCGGTGGCTATCTTGGCCTCGGCCCGGATCCGGGCGGCGAACGGCACCTGGAAGCCCGGCCCGACGGGGATGCGGGCGTCCGGGGACGAGCCGCCGGACGAGCAGTCCACCAGGTCCACGCCCAGCGGCACCAGCTCTCGCGCCAGGGCCACCGAGTCGTCCAGCGTCCAGCCGCCGTCCACCCAGTCGGTGGCCGAGAGGCGCACCCAAAGCGGCAGGTCGGCGGGCCAGTCCGCCCGCACCGCTTGCACCACCTCCTTGACCAGGCGGGTGCGGCCGGCGAAGCCGCCGCCGTAGGCGTCGGTGCGCCGGTTGCTCAGGGGTGACAGGAACTGGTGCAGCAGGTAGCCGTGGGCCGCGTGGATCTCCAGCAGGCGGCAGCCGGCGGCCAGGGCGCGCCGGGCGGCGGCTGCCGCCTGCTGGAGATC
>JACZKN010000099.1 GCA_014859985.1 Candidatus Krumholzibacteriia bacterium
GTCCAGGCCTGGCGGCACACCGGCGCCGACCTGGTGCCGGACGCCCGGCCGGTCGGCTCGCCCCTCGCCCCCGAGGAACCCGCCCGCCCGTTCCGCCGCTACCTGATCGACGGCCGCTGGCCCGTGTGGGTCGGCCGCAGCAACCAGGAGAACGACGAGCTCACCCACCGCGCCAGCCACCCCCGCGACCTGTGGCTGCACGCCCAGGGGGTGGCCGGCAGCCACGTGATCCTGCGCACCGACGGCCAGCCCGAGCAGGTGCCCCGCGCGGTGATCGAGAAGGCCGCCGCCCTGGCCGCGCTGCACAGCAAGGCCAAGCACGCTGGCCTGGTGCCGGTGCTCTGGACCGAGCGGCGCTACGTGCGCAAGCCACGCAAATCGCCGCCCGGCCTGGCCACCACGCTGCGGGCGCAGAGCGTCTTTGCCCGGCCGGGGGTGGCCCCGGGGGTCGAACCGGCGTAGCGGTAGGGTCGGGAATCAGCCGGGGAAGCGCTCGCGGATGGCGTTCAACTCGTCCGGCCGGGAGAGGAAGACCTCCACCAGGTCGGGATCGAACTGGATGCCGGCCTTCTCCCGGAGCGCCTGCATGGTGTCGTGCTGGCTCCAGGCCTGCTTGTAGATGCGGCGGCTGGTCAGGGCGTCGTAGACGTCGGCGATCGCGACGATGCGCGCCGCCAGGGGGATCTCCCGGCCGGCCAGGCCCCGGGGATAGCCCGTGCCGTCCCACCACTCGTGGTGGCAGAAAGCCACCTCGGCCCCCATGGAGATGAGCGTGTACTCGCCGAAGGTCTGCATCAGGCCGCGCAGCAGCTCGGCGCCGGTGACGGTGTGGGTCTTCATGACGTCGTACTCGGCGGCCGTCAGCTTGCCCGGCTTGAGCAGGATCGAGTCGGGGACGCCCACCTTGCCCACGTCGTGCAGCGCCGCCGAACGCGCGATGGCGTCGACGAACTCCCGCGTCACCTGGTGGTAGCCCATGCGCCCGGCCAGCAGCCGCGCCAGGTGGCCCGAGTACTCGCAGATGCGGTTCAGGTGGCCGCCGATGTGGGGATCGCGGATCTCGGCCAGCAGCGCCATGCCGCGGATCACCGCGTCCCGGGAGCGGCTCAGCTCGCCCACCAGGCGCATGTTCTCCAGGGAGTAGGCCATCTGGTCGACGGCCATGCTGCACAGGCCGATGTCCTGGGGCGAGAAGGCCCCCTCGCTGCGGCTGGCGAACTCGAAGACCCCGACCGGACCGTTGTTGGAGATCACCGGCAGGATCAGCACCGCCGCGTGCTCGTCCGACAGCACGTTCATGCCGGGCTCGGCGTGCTGGTTCCCGGAGTGGACCAGGTACTCCTCGCGGAAGGCCTGGGCGTGGGCGCTGGCCTGGTCGGCCACGGGGATGCGGCGGCCGGTGCGGATGCCGTCGTAGCCCGAGGCGGCCTTCAGTTCCAGCTCGTCGGTGGCGGCGTCGTGCAGGAAGAGGGCGCAGGCGTCGCAGCCGATGACCTTGCCGACCCCGCGCACGACCTCGTCGTAGGACGCCTCGTCGATGGTCATGCACACCAGCCGCGCGTTGAACGACTGCAGGGCCTGCAGGCGGTCCGCGCCCGGAACCGGTTCGACCCGGGCGGCGGCGGCCGTCAGCGCGTCCGGGGCGTGGGTTCTGGTGGTGTCGGGTTCGCGGCTCATCGGGTCGTATCCGTGCGTCCTCGGGTGCGGCCGGCGGCCGCTTGTTTCGGCGTTCCCTCCCGGGGTACGGTTTCGGCCGCAACCCGGTGTTCCTGTAGGGGGAATACTCCCCCGGCGCGGCTCAGCGCAGCCGCTCGATCTCCTCGACCAGCACCGTTTCCAGCTCGCTCTTCTCGATGGTGCGGTGCAGTTCGCCCTTGCGGTAGATGGCCACCTTGCTGCGGCCGGCGGCGATGCCCAGGTCGGCCGCCTTGGCCTCGCCGGGACCGTTGACGATGCAGCCCATGACCGAGATCACCCGGTCCCCGGGCAGGTCCTTGGCCAGCGCCTCGACCTTGGCCGCCAGGGCCACCACGTCCACCTCGACCCGGCCGCAGGTGGGGCAGGCCACCACCCGGGCGTAGCCTTCCCTGAGGCCCAGGGCCTGCAGCATGTGGAAGGCGGCCGTGACCTCGTGCACCGGGTCGTCGGCCAGGCTGATGCGGATGGTGTCGCCGATCCCCTCGGCCAGCAGCACCGACATGGCCGCCACCGAGCGGGTGGTGCCCGCCAGCAGGGTTCCCGCCTCGGTGACCCCCAGGTGCTGGGGCACGTCGCTCAGCGCGGCGAAGCGGCGGCAGGCCTGGACCACCTCGCCGGGATCGCTGCTCTTGAGGCTGACCGCCACGTCGTGGAAGCCGACCGCGGCCAGCACCTCCAGCTCGTCCAGGGCGCTCTGGACCAGGGCGCCGGCGGGGTCGGTCTTCGCCTGCTCCTCGTAGCGCCGGTGCAGGCTGCCCCGGTTGACCCCGATGCGGATGGGCACGCCCTTGTCCGCCGCGGCCCGGGCCACCTCGCGCACGTGGTCCCGCGAGCCGATGTTGCCCGGGTTGATGCGCAGCTTGGCCACCCCCGCCTCCAGGGCGGCCAGGGCCATCTTGTGGTCGTAGTGGACGTCCGCCACCAGGGGCACGTTGCTGAAGGCCACCAGGGCGGGCAGGGTGCGGGCCGCCTCGTCGTCGTTGACCGTGACCCGCACCAGCTCGCAGCCGGCGGTGGCCAGCTCCTTGATCTGCTGGTGGGTGGCCTCGAAGTCGCCGGTCTTGGTCGTGGTCATCGACTGCACGCGCACCGGCGCGCCGCCGCCGATGGTGACCTTGCCGGCGGTGATCTGCCGGGTGGGTCGCCTTGGGGCGCAGACGGGGCCGGCCGGGGGGCTGTCGCTGTTCATGGCTGTGCTCCAGGGACCGGCGGGCCGCCGGGTCCGGCCTCGGCCAAGGCGGGACCGGCGCGGCGCACATCGCCGTCGCGCACGGTCAGCCCGTTCTCGTCCAGGTATTCCAGCATGGGGATGCCCAGCTTGCGGGTCAGCCCGCTGAGTTCGCGGAAGCCGGCGAAGTTCAGTTCGGCCTCCTGCGCGAAACGCGCCCGCAGGAGGGCCACCAGCTTGTCCATGGCCTCCACATGAACGAAGTAGTCGTTGTTGACCGGCACCGCAAGCCCGTGGTCGGCCAGGTGGCGCAGCACCTCGGCCGGCTTGAACTCGCCGAAGCCCGGGCGCCCCTGCACGGCCTTGAACGCCGCCGAGTTCGCGGCGAAGGCCTCGGCGCCGGGCCAGTCCAGGCCCGCTCTTGCCAGTTCCTCGGCCGCGGCCTGCACCGCCTCGGCCATGCCCTGCGGCAGGGGCGGCCCCTGGGGCGTCAGGGCGATGCGGTCACCGGCGATCACCCAGGCCCCCGGCCGGGCCAGGGCCTGCACCAGGGCGTTCCACTCGTTGGCCCCGCCCTGGAAGCGGCAGCGGCGGCGCAGCTCCTCCTTGGGCATGCCCAGGCGCAGGGGGAAGCGGGTGCCGTATTCGCCGACGGATTCGGCGATGGTTTCGCGCAGCCTCTCCACCAGGGCCCGGTCGTAGGCCCTTTTGCCGGCGATCAGGATGGCCGGGTCGCTTTCATGGCCCGCGACGTCGGCCGCCGGCAGCCCGGACAGGCCGGCTCCCTGGACGGCCTGGCGCACCAGCTCGGCCGGATCGCCCTCTTCCATCACGCCCAGGCGCTCGAGCGCATCGTCATCGAATCTCTTGTGCCGCTTTGGGTTGGGATCGAGTACGACCCCGCCGGCGATGCTCGTGACCGGCGAATAGAAGCGCAGCACCAGGCGGTCGTCGCGGGCCGCGACCAGGTCGTCTTCGAGGTGGAGCTGGGCCAGGCCGCTGCGCGGGGCGGCATCGCCCCCCAGTTCGGGGGCGTCCAGCAGCACGATGCGGCCCAGGACCTCGCGCCCGGCGTGGTGGATGTGCAGCCGCTGGCGGTTCTTGAGCACGCCCTGATAGTGGGGCATGAGGTTGGCGCGGATGTCCAGGCGCCGGGTGACCGTGGCGGCACCGGGCGCGACGAGCTGGCAGCCGCGCTCGACGTCCTCTTTTTTTACCCCGTGCAGCGCCAGGGCCAGCCGCTGCCCCGAGGCCCCCCGGGGGGCCTTGCGGCCGTGGACCTGGACCTCGCGGACGCGCACCGGCAGGTCGCCGGGCTGCAGCAGCAGGCGATCGCCCTCGGCGACCGCGCCGCCCCAGCAGGTGCCCGTGACCACGACTCCCGCCCCGGGCATGGTGAACACCCGGTCCACCGGCAGGCGGAAGGCGCCCAATTCGGCGCGGACGGGCAGGGCCAGGGCTTCCTGCTTCAGGGCCTGCTTGAGGTCCTGCAGCCCGGTGCCCTTGTGCGCCGAGACCGGAACGATGGGTTTGCCCTCGAGGAAGGTGCCCTCGACCAGCTCGGCCGCCTCCTCGGTCACGACGGCGACGAACTCCTCGTCCACCATGTCGGTCTTGGCCACCACCACGATCCCGCTCTGCACCCCCAGGGAATCGAGGATCTCCAGGTGCTCGACGGTCTGGGGCATGACGCCCTCGTCGGCGGCGATCACCAGGAAGGCCAGGTCGACGCCGCCCGCGCCCGAGACCATCTGCTTGACGAATTTCTCGTGGCCGGGCATGTCGACCACGCCCAGCTGGACGCCATCGCCCAGGTCCAGCTCGGCGAAGCCCAGCTCGATGCTGATGCCGCGTTCGCGCTCTTCCTTCAGGCGGTCGGTGTTGGTGCCGGTAAGCGCGGTCACCAGCGCCGTCTTGCCGTGGTCGACGTGGCCGGCGGCACCGAGGATGAAGTGTCGGGTACGCTGGGTCATGGCTTCCCTGGCGGCGGCGGTGCGTGGGTACGGGGCGAACCTCTAGAATGCACCCTGGGGGCGGGGGCGGCAAGGGGGTTGGCCCCGCGCCGACCGGAATTGAGGTTTGGTGCCGCAGGGGGATGATATCATCCATGCACTGCTGTCCAAGAACGCCCACCTCCGCTGTCATCGTTGCATTGATCCGTCTCTCTGTGCCCGTTTGGGACGGGTTTTTCGTGGCCCCCGGGGCCTGGCCCCCTTCCTGCCGTCCAAGATCTAAAGTCCAAGCGCCAGCT
>JACZKN010000100.1 GCA_014859985.1 Candidatus Krumholzibacteriia bacterium
CGGCCGCGGTGCGGCCGGCGGCGCGGCCGCGCTCGCCCGGCACCGGGTTCTCGAACAGCAGGGCCGGGTGCTCGCCCGCCTTGACGAAGCGGTCCGCCAGCTCGGTGACCTCGAGATAGGGGTCGACCGGCTCGCTGATGCGCAGCAGTTCGCCTTTCTCCTCCAGGAAGCGCAGGAAAGCGGCCAGGTTGCGCGTGGGGATCCTGCTGCGGGGCATGACCGGTCCTCGGTGCGGGGGGCGCCGCCTGGTCCGGATCGGGGGCCGGACGGCCGGGCACGGCGGGCTGTCGACACGCGGAAAGTTAGCAGAGGAGAAAGGGGGCGGCAAGCGGCCGCCGGGCATCCCGACGCGGCGGGGCACCCCCGGCCCCGCCCGCGTCCGTAAACTCTCCGGCTACCCCTTGGCCGCGAAGCGCCGCTTGATCTCCAGGCGGAAATCCGCGCCCGGCCGCACCGCCTGGTCCACGCCCAGCACCGTCATGGCCCGGTCGTAGTCCTCGGGGTGGACGTGCATGAGGTAGCGGTAGCCGCCCCGCCCGTCGGTGATGCCGTTGCTGCTGGAGACGTTGATGTCCGCGTCGCAGAGCTTCTGGTGGATCGTCACCAGGGCGCCCAGCTCGTCGTCCCCGTGCACCATGAAGGAGTGGTGCGGCCCAATGAGGCGCAGGCCCTCGTGGCGTGCCAGGTCGCCCAGCCAGGTGGCGTTCAGGGGGTAGATGACCAGCTGGGTGCGGTCCCGGCCCACCGGGAACGCATTGAACGCGAGGAGGTTGACCTCCTCGGAGGCGAGCGTTTCGAGGAAGCGGCAGCCCTGGCCGGGCCGGTCCTCGACGGTGGTGTAATAGTAGTCCACGGAATAGATCGTGGCAGCCATGACTGCCCTCCTTCGCTTCGCGGCATGCCGTCGTGCCGACCGGAACCGCGTGGGGAGCGGTTCCCGACTTGGCGCCTCGCGCCGTCGGCCTTGGCTGCTCGCGGGAAGGAGGTCCCGGTTACCGGCTCCGGGGCCGCCCGCCCTTCTCCGAAGTCCTTCTCGTGGTCTGAGCGCCGAGGCCTGGGGCCGTCGGGTGTCGGAGGACGTTCCAGACTTACGAGTGCGCCGGAAAAAGGTTCATGCGGACCTGGGTCCGCCCTTCCATTCTAGCAGAAACCCGGCGGGCCGGGTTGAAAAAAGCGTCTCATCCGTACAGGACCGTCGGGACGTCCACCAGCGGTCCAACCGGCCGCCGGAAAAGGGCTTCCACCGTCCCGTGACGCTCGTCCGGGCCATCCCCGTGCCGGTGGGGCTCGCCCAGGCCCTCTCGGTGGTGGACCACCTCCCAGCCGGCGAACAGGTCGATGATCTCGTCCGGGTGCAGGTAGAAGCGGTGCCTGTCGGCGGCCGGGTCGTGGAAGGAGCGGGGCCCGGTGGGCTCCCAGGGCCCGGGCAGGTCCCCGAAGGAGGGGTCGTCCGTGTGCCAGGCGGTGATGAACAGCAGTCCCCCCGGCTTCACCCAGCGGCGCAGGCGCTCGGTCAGGGGCCCCACCTCGCCCACCGGCAGCATGGGCAGCAGGCCGAAGCAGAGCACCGCGTCCCAGAGTGCCTCGGGATCGGGCAGGAAGCGGTAGTCCTGGCGCCGTACGGCCAGGTCCAGGCCCTCGGCGGCGGCCACGTCGGCGACCGTCTGCACGGCCACGCTCGAGGTGTCGATGCCGGTCACCCGGCAGCCGCGGCGGGCCAGGGGCAGGGCGTGGCGGCCCTGCCCCATGCCCAGGTCCAGCACCCGCGCGCCGGCCGGCAGCAGGTCCAGGTGGTCGGCCAGGAGGCGCGACGGATCGGTGCCGAACCAGCCGGCCGTGCGGTAGGCGTCGTCGTAGTTCCCGTACACGTGTTCACTTCCCGCTGATGATGTTCTTCAGGAGGCCGCCGCCCAGGCCGGCCACCCCCCGGTGCTCCTCGCGATTGACGGAGATGGCCGCCTTCAGGCGGTCGGCCAGGCGGCTGAAGGGCAGCGTCTGCAGGTAGACGCGACCCGGCCCCCGCAGCGTGGCCAGGAAGAGGCCCTCGCCGCCGAACAGAGCGTTGGTGAAGCCGCCCACGAACCCGATGTCGTACTCGACGGTGGGCTGGAAGGCCACCAGGCAGCCCGTGTCCACCCGGACCGTCTCGCCGGGCGCCAGGTCCTTCGCAATGAGCGCGCCGCCCGCGTGGGCGAAGCACAGGCCGTCGCCCGTCAGCTTCTGCAGGATGAAGCCCTCGCCGCCGAAGAGCCCCGCGCCCAGGCGCTTGGTCAAGGCGATGGAGATGTCCGTGCCCTTGGCCGCGCACAGGAAGGCGTCCTTCTGGCAGAGCATCGTACCGCCCAGCTGGCGCAGGTCCAGCGGCACGATCTTCCCGGGAAAAGGCGCCGCGAAGGCCACCTTGGCCCGGCCGGCCGGGCCGGCGTGCAGGAAGCTGGTGATGAAGAAGCTCTCGCCGGTGAAGATCCGCTTCAGGCCCCCGGCGAGGCCGCCGTCGGCGCCGGTGTCCATGCGGATCGCCTCGTCCATGTAGAGCATGGCGCCGGCCTCGGCCTGCACCACCTCGCCCGGGTCCAGGGTGATGACGACGGCCTGCAGGTCGTCGCCGAGGATCTCGTAGTCGATCTCGTGGGCCATGGAGTTTCTCCCCTCCGGCGTCGCGGCCGCGCCGCTCGCCTGCGCTACTTCCGCGGTTCCAGCCGCACCATGCGGCCCTCGATGGCCGCCTCCACGGTGCCCCGGCGCACGAACTCCGCCACCACCGCCTCGTCCACCGTCTCGCCGCTGTCCGCCGCCCGTACCGGCCCGACGCCCAGGTACTCGTCGGTCATCTGGGCCACGAAGTCGGGCATGGCCACCGTGTAGACGCGTTCGGGCTCCAGGGGTCGCCCGCCGACCGTGATCTCCACCAGTTCGGCGCCCGGTCCCTGCGGCGACTCGCGGTACACGTAGGAGAGCCCGGATATTTGCAGGATGCCGCGGCCGCCGCCCACGGCGGCGTCGGCGTTGGTCTGGACGACCGTGCGCAGCTGCTGTCCGGTCAACCGGGCCGTGACCAGGGCGTTGCCGAAGGGCAGCACCTCGTGCACGTCCAGGGCGGTGACGGGCCCGGCGGGCAGGTTCCTGCGGATGCCGCCGGAGTTGATCAGGCCCACGTCCGCCCCCGCGCGCAGGCGCAGGGCGTCGGCCAGGAAGTTGCCGATGCTGGTTTCGCCGCGGCCCCGGCGCAGGTCCACGGCCAGGGTGCCCACCACGCGGCCGAATTCCTGCTGCACCTGCTCGCCGTAGCGATCGGCGAGGGCGACAACGGCCGGGTCGGCCAGTTCGGCGGTCCCGTCGTCGGTCCACAGGTCGACCAGGCGGCCGGCGTGAGCCACCACCCGGTCGTCCTGGACGCGCAGGTCCAGGCGGCCCAGGTTGGTGAGGTTCCCGCCGGCCTGCACGATGATGATGCCGGCCTCCACCTCGGGCTCGGTCAGGCGCGTGTGGCTGTGGCCCCCGACGATCACGTCCACGCCGGCGCCCTCCAGGCGCCGGGCCAGGGCCCGGTCACCCTGCACGCCGTTGTGGGTGATCAGCACGATCAGGTCGGTCGCCGGGTCCAGGGCCGCCGCCTGGGCCCGCACCAGTTCCGCCTGGTCGCCCAGGACCACCGGTCCCAGGCGCTCGGCGGTCACCACGCCCGTCATGCCGGCGCAGGAGACGCCGATCAGGCCCACCCGCAGCCCCCCGCGGTCCAGCACCAGGGGCTCCTCCCGGAAGGCGGCGCCGCCGTCGGGCAGGCGCAGGTCCGCCGCCAGCAACGGGAACTCCACCAGGGCCGCCAGGCGCACCAGTTCGGCGTGGCCCAGGTCGAACTCGTGGTTGCCGATGGTGCCGGCGTCGTAGCCCAGGGCGTTCAACACCCGGACCACGGCGGCCCCGGGCACGCCGTCCTCCCGGAGGCGGCTGACCGGGTTGCCCGTCATGAAGTCGCCGGCGTCCAGCAGCAGGTCCGGCGCGGCGGTGCGCCGCTCGGCGGCCAGGTGGGCCGACAGGGCGGCGACTCCGCCCACCGGGCGCCCGTCGTCCCGCCAGGCGGCCGGACGGGGCCAGAAGGCGCTGTGGATGTCGTTGGTGTGGAAGATGGTCAGGTTCCAGGCCGGCGCCTCGGGCGCGGCGGCGCCGGCCGGGGCGGGCAGGAGCGCCGCCAGGACCGCCAGCAGGAGCACAAGCGCCGGGGCCGGCGCGGGAACGGGGCAGCAGGGGGATTTGGCTCTCATGCGGGACGCTCCAACGTGTTATCATTTCCTGGTTCGCGAGGGCGGGCGGCGGCCGCGGGCCCCGCTATTCATAACGGGCCGCGGCCCTAGAGGCAACAGCGAGACGGCGGCACGGCCGATCCGGCCCGACCTGCCAGGCGGTGGCACGACCCCCATGAAGAGCCTGCGCATCCACGGCCCCATCTACCTCTTGCTGCTGCTGGTGGTCTTCACGGCCTTCGGCCGGGTCATGTCCGTGCCCCTGTGGAACGACACCGACGCCCACATCCTCTGCGACGCCCACGAGTTGAGCCGCGACCCGGTCAGCATGTTCGCCCACCTCGGCTTCTACTTCAGCCAGCCGGTGCTGCAGCTGGGCTTCCTGGCCCAGTACCGCCTGTTCGGCCTGGACCCCGCGGGCTACCTGGCGGTGAACCTCGCCATCCACGCCACCAACGCCTTCGTGGTCTACATGCTGGTGAACATGCTCTTTCCCAGCCGCCGCATGGCGCTGGTGGCGGCGCTGCTCTTCGCCTTCGGCGTGGGCAGCTACGGGCGGGTGTTCGGCGCCATCCACCAGCAGGAGAACCTGCTGCTGGCGGGGCTGCACCTGCTGGTGATGTACGTGTTCATCCGCAACGACTACCGGCACCAGGGACGCGTCCGCTCGCGGCTGTACCTGCTGGGCCTGGGGCTGTTCCTGCTGACGGGCCTGACCAAGGCCACCTCGTTCTCCCTGGTGGGCGTGCTGATCGCCTACAAGGCCTTCTTCCACCGCTTCCGCGGCCGACGGATCGTCACGCCGGACGTGCTGATCTTCCTGGCGGCGGCCCTGGTCTTCTACTGGGCGCAGGGCCGCTGGGGCTACCAGGCGCCGACGGTGTTCGCGAACGACCATCCCATCGAGGGTTTCTCGCTGATGTCGGTGAAGAACCTCTTCCGCTACCTGAACATGATGTTCCTGCCGCTGCAGCCCAGCTCCATGCTGGAGGACGCGCCGTTCTACGTGAACTGGCTCTTCGCGGCCCGCACGGTCATCCGCACGGCCGTGGCCCTGGCCATCATCTCGTACAGCTTCTTCGGCTTCGTGTTCGGCAGCCGGGCCATCCGCTTCTTCCTGGCCTGGACCTACATCACGGTGCTGCCGTTCACGGACCAGTCCGAGACGGGCCAGTGGCTGAACCTCAGCCACCTGTACCTGACCTCGGTGGGCTTCTGCGTGGTCCTGGCGGCCGGGACGACGGGGACCGCCAACCTGCTGCGGGCCCGGCCCTCGCGCATGTGGGTGCCCTACCTGGTGCCCCTGGTCTTCGTGGTCATGGCCCTGGGGGTGACCGACCGGCTGCACCAGCGCAACCGGGTCCTGGCCGACCAGCCCGAGACCATCGCCTTGCGCCTGGCCACGGCCGCCTCCTGCCGGCGCTGAGCCTGCGCCGGCCCGTTCCGGTTCGTCTGGAATTCCCTCCCCCGGGAATGTATCTTTGGTCGCCATGGGATGACCACGATGCCCCCGGGCATCCGGCAAAGCTCGCCTCAAGGAGACGTGACATGGCCAAGTACAGGATCGGTTGGATGCCGGGCGACGGCGTGGGCGTGGACGTCATGGACGCCACCCGGGTCGTGCTGGACAAGCTGGGGTTCGATGCCGAGTACATTCACGGGGACATCGGCTGGGAGATCTGGAAGACCGAGGCCAACCCGCTGCCCGACCGCACGATCAAGATGCTGAAGACCGTGGACGCCGCCCTGTTCGGCGCCATCACGAGCCTTCCCAAGGAGGAGGCCGAGGCGGCCCTGGTCCCCGAGCTGCGGGGCACCGGCAAGGTCTACCGCAGCCCCATCGTGCGCCTGCGCCAGGAGTTCAACCTGCGCACCTGCCTGCGTCCCTGCAAGAGCTACGCGGGAAACCCGCTGAACTTCAAGGACGGCCTGGACATGGTGGTGTTCCGCCAGAACACCGAGGGCCTGTACATGGGCGTCGAGTGGCACCCGCTGCCCCAGGAGGTGCGCGACGTCATGAAACGCACCCACCCGGCCCAGCTGAAGGTGCTCGAGGCCACCGCCAACGAGGACATCGCCGTCTCCACGCGCATCTTCACCCGCAAGGGCTGCCAGCAGATCGTGCGCGACGGCTTCGAGTACGCGAAGAAGTTCGGCTACAGGACCGTGACCGTGGTCGAGAAGCCCAACGTGGTGCGCGAGACCAGCGGCCTGATGGTGCGCGAGGCCCGCAAGATCGCCAAGGAGTACCCGGGCATCGAGCTGTGGGAGACCAACATCGACGCCATGTGCATGTGGCTGATCAAGAATCCCGAGCAGTACGGGGTGATGGTCTCGAGCAACATGTTCGGCGACATCCTGAGCGACCTGTGCGCCCAGCTGGTGGGCGGCCTGGGCTTCGCCTGCAGCGGCAACATCGGCGACGAGCTGGCCGTGTTCGAGCCCAGCCACGGCTCCGCGCCCAAGTACGTGGGCATGAACAAGGTCAACCCGATCGCGATGATCCTGTCGGCCAAGATGATGCTGGACCACCTGGGCGAGGCGACGATGGCCAAGCGGCTCGAGGACGCCGTGGCCGCCGTGATCGCCGAGGGCAAGGCCCGCACCTATGACATGGGCGGCACCACCACCACCACCGGCATGGCGGAGGCGATCGCCGCGCGGTGCTGAAACGATGCCGGGAGGCGACCATGGCCGGAGCAGGGCGCGACGACCTGATGCCCCGCGAGCCCATCCACCGCGTGGTGGAGCCGATCGTGCGATTCATGCACGTGGAGGCGGCCAGCGGCGTCCTGCTGCTGGTCTGCACGGCGATCGCGCTGACGCTGGCCAACAGCGCGGCCGGCGACTGGTACGCGGCCCTCTGGAAGACCCGCATCGGCTTCTCGATCGGCGATTTCAGCATGGTCCATTCGCTGAAGCACTGGATCAACGACGGCCTGATGGCGGTGTTCTTCTTCGTGGTCGGGCTCGAGGTCAAGCGCGAGCTCGTGCTGGGCGAACTGCGCGACCCGCGCCGCGCCGCGCTGCCGGTGGCGGCGGCGATCGGCGGCATGGTGGTGCCGGCGGGCATCTACCTGCTGCTGGTCGGCGGCGGCGAGGCGGTCCGCGGCTGGGGCATCCCCATGGCCACGGACATCGCCTTCGTCGTCGGCTGCATGGCCGTGCTGGGGTCGCGGGTGCCGAGGATCCTGCGGGTGCTGCTGCTGACCCTGGCCATCGTCGACGACATCGGCGCCATCCTGGTGATCGCCATCGGCTACACCGAGTCGTTGGACCTGCGCATGCTGGGCCTGGCCGGGGCCGGGCTCGCGCTGACCTGGACCCTGGGCCGCGCGGGCGTGCGCAGCTTCGCGGTCTACGTGATGATCGGCGCCGTCGTGTGGTTCGGCTTCCACGAGTCGGGGGTGCACGCCACCATCGCCGGCGTGCTGATGGGCCTGCTGACCCCGGCGTCCAGCTACCTGCCCGCCGGCGCGGTCAGCCGGCTGCTGCGGCGGGCCGACGAGACCCTGCACGGGGGCGCGTGGGGGCACCTGCCCCACCGCGCGGACACGGTGCGCGGCCTCAGCGGCGCGGTGCGCGAGTCGATCTCGCCCCTGGAGTACCTCGAGGGCGCGCTGCACCCCTGGTCGAGCTTCGTGATCATGCCGGTGTTCGCCCTGGCCAACGCCGGCGTGGCCTTCTCCGTGGCCGATTTCGCCGATCCGGTGGCCGTGGCCGTGATGGCCGGGTTGGTGGTGGGCAAGCCCGTGGGCATCGTGCTGATGAGCTTCCTGGCCGTCAGGCTGATCACCCGGGGCCTGCCCGAAGGGCTGACCTGGCCGGCGCTGGCCGGCGGCAGCTTCCTGGCGGGCATCGGGTTCACCATGGCCCTGTTCATCGCCGGCCTGGCCCTGGACGGGGCCGCCCTGAACGCCGCGAAGGTGGGCGTGCTGGGCGCCTCGGCCGTCGCTGCGCTGGTGGGAATGCTGCTGCTGGTGATAGTCCTGCCCAAGCGGCGCAGTTGACGGCCGGCCGCCGGTGAGGTGTGGCGCACCCTTGCGGGGGCGTCTGCAGGCCCCTGGAGCCATGGATGGCGGAAGGGGCCGGAAGCCGAGCGGGCCGGCACCACGATGGTGCCGGCCCGCGTCCCCCGCAAGGGCGCGCCACGCCTCACCGGCGGACGCGCCTACATCCCCCACAGGTGCATCGTGTTGACGTCCCGCCCCATCAGCTTCAGGTAATAGAAGAGCTGCGCCTTGTGGCCCTGCAGGTGCATGACCATGCCCAGCAGGTGGTCGCCCAGGGCGCACGGGCGGTTCGGGTCCCAGGGGGCGGCCATCTTCGTGTGCTCGAGGGCGTCCTCGCCGGCCTGGGCGACCATCGCCAGGGCCAACTGCTTGTCCTTGGCCAGCAGCTCGCGGGCTTCGGCCACGGTGCCGACCGTGGGCAGGGCCTCGGCGGGCGGCAGCATGGATTCGCCTTCCGGAAGATCGGGGCCGTCGCCGGGTTTCCCGCCCTCGGGGATCCCCCAATTGCCGGTGACGAAGCCCTGGCAGCAGGCGCCGCAGGCGCTGGTCAGGTGCATCAGCAGCTGGCCGGTGGTCATCCAGTTGGTGCCGGTGGCGGGTTTCCAGCCCAGGTCGGCGTCCCCGACCATGGCCATCAGGGCGTCGGTGACCCGGTAGTTCTCCTCGATGGCTCCGTTGAGCAGCGCGGTCCACTTCATGGGCGATCTCCTTGGTTCGGCTTGCGCCGGTCGGTCGGGGACGGACCGGCAAGGTAGCACGCCCGATGACGAAAATAAAGCGAAACTTTTCGTTCTACCGGCCCAGGAACCGCTCCCCGAGCCAACCGCTGACAGTATCCAGGACGGCCGGGGCCATGGTCTGCTCGATCAGGCCGTACTCCGCCGGCAGACCGGTAACCGCCTGCTGGAAAAGATGGTTAAGGCCGGGCAGGCGCAACGCGGTGACGTCGGCATTGCCGGCTTCGGCCAGGGCCCGCTCGATCTCGACCAGGTTCTGGTCCGCGTCCACCTGCAGGTCCCGGTCGCCATTGAGAGCCAGGACCGGGCAGGTGACCCGGCGCAGGGCGTCGCGGGGGTCCAGGGTCAGGGCGTAGCGGAACCACGGGGTGAGCACGCCGGCCAGGGCGGCGTCCACGGTGGCTGCCAATTCATCAGCGGGCAACGGTTTGCCCTCCCCGGCCGCGGCAGTCCGCAGCAGCTCCTCCAGCCGCGTGCGCACGGTCAGGCTGTCCGCCCCCGCGGCCAGCAGATCCAGCATCACGGCGTTCTGCTCCGCCTCCCGGGCGATGGTCGACGAATCGGCCCCGGCCGCCGCCATGATCAGCTTCTGCTGCAGCTTGACCACCTCGCCCAGGGGCACGCCCGTGCCGGCCAGCAGCACCAGGAACGCCACCTGTTCCGGCGCCCGCACCGCCGCCAGCGGCGCCACGATGCCGCCCTCGCTGTGGCCGATCAGGCCGATGCGGTCCGGCGCGATCTCCGGGCGCGCGCGCAGGAAGCCCACGCCGGCCAGCGCATCGTCGGCGAAGTCGGACGTGGTCGACCGGGCGGTCGAGCCGGTGGAGCCGCCCACGCCGCGGTCGTCGGCCCGCAGCACGGCGAAGCCGCGGCGGGTCAGGTGGTCGGCCAGCACCGCGAAGGGCTTGTGGCCGAAGAGCTCCTCGTCCCGGTTCTGGGGGCCGCTGCCGGTCAGCAGCACCGCGGCGGGGAAGGGGCCGTCACCCGCGGGGACGGTGAGGGTGGCCGCCAGGTGGACGTCGCCGCTGGCATAGCCCACCTCCTGGACCGTGTACGGGAAGGGCGGCTGCGGCTCCTGCGGCCGCTGCGGCGCGGGCAGGGCCTCGCGGCCGAAGCGGAACGGGAAGGTCATGCCGCCTTGGCTGAAGTCGCCGGCCAGCGCATCCCCGGCCAGCAGCCCCCGGAACGTGGGCGCGCCCGGAACGCCGTCGATGGCGAAGGCGACCGAGTCGGCAGCCACGCGGAAGCCGACCAGCTCCAGGCCCACGGCGCCCTGCTGGGGGATGTCGATGGTGCCGTGCCAGGCGCCGTCGGCGGCCTGCTCGAGATCGATCTTCACGGTCAGGGCCAGGTTGGGCAGCTCGATGGCGCCCTCCCAGTGGCCGGCCGGATCGGCGGCCGCGGCGGGTGCGGCCAGGCCCAGAAGCACGAGGACGGCGGCGATGCGCAGGGGTGCCGGCATGGAGGGACCTCGCAGGGTTCGGGGTCGGGGCGCTGCGGCGTCGACTCTACGCCCGGTCCGCCCGCCGCGGTAGCCCCAATCCGCGGCGGCGGCGGCGTTCCCGTGCTATCGTCCCGGAAAGCCGACCAGGAGCAGCCCATGGCCTACCGCCGCATCGCCTCCCTCGTGCCCAGCCTGACCCAGACCGTGTGCGCCCTGGGCGCCCGGCACCGCCTGGTGGCGCGGACCATCTACTGCGCCGAACCCCGGGACGAGCTGGCCGCGGTGCCCGCCTGCGGGGGCACCAAGAACCCGGACCTGGCGCGCATCCTCGCGATGCAGCCCGACCTGGCCCTCTGCTGCGACGAGGAGAACAAGCCCGAGCATCGCCACGCCCTGGCTGCGGCGGGGGTGACCGTGCACACGGTGATGCCCCGCTCCCTGGACGACGTGGACGCCCTGCTGAGGGACTATGGCGGGCTGCTGGGGGCGGGCGGCGGTGCTGATCTGGA
>JACZKN010000101.1 GCA_014859985.1 Candidatus Krumholzibacteriia bacterium
GGTGGAGCGGGCGCTCGTCGCCGACCCGGGCGCGCCGCGGCTGCACCGCGAAGCGGCCATCCTCTGGGAGCACCGGCTGGGCGACCCGGAGAAGGCCCTTGCCCACGCCCGGTTGACCGGTGATCATCGGCGGATCGAACGGCTCGAGCGGCGGCGGGCCCGCCGCAGCGCGGGGGAGGCGACATGAGCGGCATCACCAGGTCCGAGGCCCATCTGCTGCTGGCGGGGATCCGCGTGCTGGCCCATACGCAGCAGCGGCCGCCCACTCCCGAGCAGCTGGCCGAGCTGCTGCAGCTGCCGGCCACCGCCGTGCGCCTGCAGCTGGTCCAGCTGGCGGACCTGGGGGCGGTGGCGCTGCTGACCAGCGCCTTCGAGACCCACGCCGAGGTGCGGGACCACCTGGCGGTCGAACCGCTGCCCGTCGAGGCGGGGCCGGCCATCGCCGAGGACCTCGAGGCCTTCGACCGGCGCAAGCAGCAGGAGAAGACGAAGATGGCCCACCTCTTCGACTCGGGCGAACACGACCAGCGCCAGCAGGACAAGCTGCGCAGGATGGACCAGGATCTCGCCTCGTTCCGTCGCAAGAAGCCGACCAACCCGTTCGGCGACGGTTGACCGGGTAGCGGCCGGGGCCCGCAACAGGGAAGCCCGGACCGGATGGTCCGGGCTTCCTGCTGCCGGGCTGGCGGGCGCCGGTGCGGTCAGACGCCCATGCCCAGGTCCGCGCGGTAATCCTCGACCTTGGCGGCCTGCTTCTGGGCGTCGAGCCACTCCTCGACGACCAGGGCCTTGCGGTTCTGCAGCAGGGCGCCCCGGATGCCCTCCCGGCGGGCGGCGAAGGCGGCCTCGTCGAAGGGCTCGATCCACAGGGGCACCAGGGCATAGAGGCCGCGGGGGGTCTCCACCTCGGGCACCAGCCGGCCCAGCTCGCCGTTGATGGCGGCGGCGTTGAACGCGGTACCGTAGCCGATGTCCGCCACGTTGGCGTTGACGGTGAAGGTGTCGGTCACGGCGTGGGCCAGGCCGTGGTTGGCCGCGGCCACGGCCATGGCGGTGCCCATCTGCACTTCGCCGACGGCCGGCGCGAGCCTGGCGCGCACGGCGGTCCGGTTGTGGTCCTGGCGCACCGCCAGGGCGACCTGCCCGCGGACCTCCTCCAGGGGAGCGGGGCCGGCGGGCAGTTCCTCGACCTTGTGCACCACGTACATGAACTGCTCGTTCTCGAAGACGGGGCTCACCGCGCCGGCCTTGGCCGCGAAGGACCAGTTGCCCCCGGCCAGGGTCATGGCCAGACCCGGGATGTCCCGTTCGGGCACGAAGGACTCGGGTTCCACCAGGTCCATGGCCTCGGCCTGGGCGGTCGAGGCGAAGCTGCCGCCGTCGACCCGGGCGCGGAAGGCTTCGGCGGCCTCGCGCAGCAGGTCCATGGTGGCCGGACCCGGCGTGACCTTCAGCAGGATGTGGCGCGCGTGCACCTGGTAGACCTCGCCGGTGTCCTTGTCCGTTTCCCGGGAGAGGACCTCGATCAGGTGGTAGCCGAACCGGGTGCGCACCGGTGCGGAGATCTCGCCCACGGGCAGGGAGAAGGCGGCCTCGGTGAACGGCTCGACCATGCGGTTGCGATCGAAGGTGCCCAGGTCGCCGCCGTTGCGGGCGGTGCCGTCCTCGCTGTACTCGGCGGCGGCGACCGCGAAGTCCTTCTGCCCGGAGACGATCTCCTGGCGGATCTCGTCCAGGAAGACCCGCACCTCCTCGTAGTCGGCGTCGCTGGCTTCCTTGGCGAAGCGGACCACCTGCACCCGGGCCCGCGCCGGACGCGCGTAGTCCTGCGGGTGGGCGTCGTACCAGGCCTGCAGGTCGGTGTCGGCCGGCTCGAAACCGTCGTCCAGGGCGGCGTAGGCCAGGCCCATGTACTCGGCGACGGCGCGCCCGGTCTGGCGCACGTACTCCTCGCGCACCTCCTCGTCGGTGACGGTGACCGCGGCGGAGATCTCCTCCATCAGCTTCATGCGCGGGAGGTAGACCTCGCGCACGTACTGCTCGGCCCGGCTCCAGTCCGCCTCGGGGTTCTGCAGGTCGGCGAAGTACCGCTCCAGGTCGATGGCGCCGTTCTCGTCGCGGTAGGCGTCCAGCAGTTCCATGGGCGGATTGTTCTGGAACGCGTCCAGCACCTCGGCGTCGCTGGCCTTGATCTTGCGGGCGGCGATGGCCTGCTCCACCAGCGCGTTGCGCACCATCTCGTCCCAGGCGCGCTCGCGGGCGGCGGCGTACTGGTTGGCGTTCAGGTCGCCGCCGGGGGTCTGCTGGCGCATGAGCGCCGTCTGCTGACGCACGGTGAAGTCGTAGTCCTGGGCCGCGATGGTGCGGCCGTTGACCGCGCCGACCACGCCGGATTCGTAGGGGTTGGTGCCGGGTGGCTGGCAGCCGCGGCCGGTCAGGCCACCCAGCCCCAGGAACAGGAAGAAGCTGCCGGCGATCACCCAGTAGAAGACCTTGGCCTTCGAGCGAAGTAGCTTGAACATCGTGGACTTCCCCTTGGCATGACGATGCCGTGCGACGGACGGACGCGGGCGCGACCGGACCCGGGGGCCGGCCGGCGCGGGAAACGATTCCCCAAGATGGGCCAAAAGCCGGAAATTCTCAAGTCCCCGTTGCCGGTTCAGGCTGAATCTGGCACCGTGGGACCGAGAGGGCGCCCGCAAGGGACGCGGGCCCCAGGAGGCGGATCATGGGCAATCCCGGGGTGACGGCCCTGCTGGCGGGCCTGGCCGCCCAGGTCGCCAAGGTGGCCTGGGCCGCGGCGGTGCACCGGCGCTGGCGGCCGGGCCTGTTCTTCAGCAACGGCGGCATGCCCAGCTCCCATACGGCGACGGTGACCGCGCTGACGCTGCTGATCGGCCGGGCCGAAGGCTGGCATTCGCCCCTGGCCAGCCTCGTGATCGTCTTCAGCCTCTTCGTGGTGTTCGAGGCGACGGGCCTGCGCCTGGAGATCGGGCAGCAGGCCCAGGTCCTGAACGAACTGATGGATCGGGCCCTGGCCGGCGACCCTCCGGACCGGCGGCGTCTGCGGGAACTGGTGGGCCACACCTGGGGCGAGGTGGCCGGCGGGTTCGCGTTCGGCGCGGCTTTCACATTCCTGTGGATACGCGCTGGGGGCGGCGCCTAGGGGGATCCTTTAAAGCAATCATTAATTCGGGTTGACAGGCGGGGAACGCCCCGTATAGTCCAGCCCAACAGGGGGCGCCCGGGGGTTTCCGGCGAACGCGCCTGCCTTTCGACATAGATCGCCAGGGTCCGGACAAGGAACGTCCGGAGCGGCCGGGCCGCCCCTCGTCGAAAGGATTCGGGATGAGAGTCATCGCCATCGCCAACCAGAAAGGTGGCTGCGGCAAGACGACCACCGCGACCAACCTCGCCGCCGCCCTCGCCCTCAACGCCAAGCGTGTCCTGCTGCTGGACAACGATCCCCAGGGCCATGCGACCCTCGCCTTCGGTTTCCGCGAGCGGGATTTCTCCCTCAGCACCTACGACCTCTACCTGACCAGCGACATCCTCGTCCAGGACGCGTTCCTGGAGGCGGGGGAGAACCTGCACCTGGTGCCGGCCGGCGTCGAACTGGCGGCGGTCGAGCAGGCGCTGGCGCGGGAGACGGAAAAGGAACGGCGCCTGCAGGACAAGCTGCGGCGCAGCTCCCTGCCCTACGACTACGTGCTGATCGACTGCCCGCCGGCGGTCAGCCTGCTGACCTTCAACGCCCTCTTGGCCTGCGGCGAGGTGATCATCCCCGTCGACCCCAGCGTGTTCAGCCTGCAGGCGGCCCGCAAGATGCACGAGACCCTGGCCGTCCTGAGGGAGCAGCGGGGCCACGACGTCGTGCCGCGGGTGCTGATGAGCGACTACGACACCCGCCCCCGGTTCGTGCGCACGCTGATGGCCGAGCTCGACGCCCAGTACGAAGCCGAACTCCTGGACACGATCGTGCATCACACGGTGCGCTTCCGCGAGGCGGCGGGCGCCGGCGTGCCGGTGGTGCGCCTCGATCCCGAGTCGCGGGGCGCCGTGGATTTCCGCTGCCTCGCCCGCGAGGTCATCGCCGAGGAGGTCGACGTCACGGTGACGGCCGTCGACCACTGGGTGGCGCTGCTGCACGGGCCCCGGCCGACCGGCACGGGCGTGCGCTTCGAGGCGGACTTCCCGCGGGCGAAGGCCGTGCGCATCACCGGCACCTTCTGCGACTGGTCCGCCAAGGGGCTGCCCCTGGCGCGGCGCGACGACGGCATCTGGGAGTGCCACCTGGCCCTGGAGCCCGGTCGCCACGAGTATCGGTTCATCGTGGACGGCGCCTGGCTGCCCGATCCCCACAACACCGAGTCGGCTCCCAACGAGTTCGGGGGCGTCAACAGCCTCTGCGTCGTCGGCTGACGGGGTGCCGGGCCGGGACGGAACCTTTGGCCCCGGGCTGCGGCGCGCCGGCGCCGCCAGCCGCCGCCATCACATCGCCAGCGTCGCGCACCATTTTCTCGGGGGCGATCCCGCCGCCGACGCGCCCGCGGTGGCGGTGGTGGTGGCCG
>JACZKN010000102.1 GCA_014859985.1 Candidatus Krumholzibacteriia bacterium
CGGCCGCGGCGGGCGCGTCCGCGTCGGCATAGGTGTGCTCCGGGCCGGGGAAGACGCCCCCGCGCACGTCCGCCGCCCAGCGGGCCACCGCCTCGGTGCCGGCGCGCCCCAGTTCGGCGTAGCGCTTGACGAAGCGCGGCAGCGGTTCATCGCCCAGGCCCAGCAGGTCATGGAAGACCAGGACCTGCCCGTCGCAGCCCGCGCCGGCGCCGATGCCCACGGTCGGGATCACCAGTTCGCGGCTGATCGCCGCGGCCAGGTCCGCCGGGATGCACTCGAGCACCAGGGCGAAGCAGCCCGCCTCCTGCAGGTACCGGGCGTCCTGCCGCAGCTGCTCGGCCGCGGCCGCGCCGCGGCCCTGCACCTTCCAGCCGCCGAAGCGGTTCACCGACTGCGGCGTCAGGCCCAGGTGGCCCATGACCGGGATCTCGGCCGTCAGCAGCGCGGCCAGATGGGCGGCGCGCGCGCGCCCGCCCTCGACCTTCACCGCCGACGCGCCCGCCTCTTTCACCAGGCGCAGCCCCGCCTCCACCGTGCGGGCGGGCTCCACGTGGAAGCTGCCGTAGGGCATGTCCGCGATCACCGGCAGCTGCGGCTTGGCCCGCACCACAGCCGCCGTGTGGTGGATCATCTCCGCCAGGCCCACCGGCAGGGTCGTCCCGTGGCCCATCACCACCATGCCCAGGGAATCCCCCACCAGCAGCGCGTCGGCCCCGCCCCGGGCGGCAATGCGGGCGCTCGCCAGGTCGTAGGCAGTCAGCACGACCAGCTTGCGGCCGGCGCGCTTGCGGCGGGCGAAGACGTCGAGGGTGAGGGTGCGGCCGTCGTCGGCCATGTCCGCCGCCTTTCCCCGGGTGCTGCCGCGGTTTCGGCCGACCGACCGGCGCCCTAGGCGCGCGGATCGGGCGCGAAATAGCGCGTGCCCGTGAACTCCTCGCCGAGCTGTTCGAGCAGCAGCTCGAAGTCGCCGGGCACGTTCACGAAGTCCAGGTTGTCCGTGTTCACCACCAGCAGGGGCGAGTCCTTGTAGTGGTGGAAATAATAGCTGTAGGCGGCGCCCAGCGCCTCCAGGTAGGCCGGCTCCATGTCCTGCTCGAAGGTGCGCCCGCGCCAGTGGATCCGCTGCAGCAGCATCTCGGTGCGGGCCTGCAGGTAGATCACCAGGTCCGGGCGCATGACCCGCTGCTCGAGGATGGTGGCCAGCTGGTTGTAGAGCACCAGTTCGTCGTCGCCCAGGTTCAGGTTGGCGAAGATGCGGTCCTTGGCGAAGAGGTAGTCCGAGACCAGGACGTTGCGGAACAGCTCGTCCTGGAAGAGCTTCTGCTGCTGGCGGAAGCGGCTCAGCAGGAAGAAGATCTGGGTCTGGAAGGCATAGGCGGCCCGGTTGCCGTAGAACTTGGAGAGGAAGGGGTTCTCCTCGACCACCTCCAGGTTCAGGCGCGCGCCCGCCCTGGTCGCCAGCAGCTTGGCCAGGCTGGTCTTGCCCACCCCGATGACGCCTTCAACGACGATGTACCGCCAGGGCAGCACCCTGCTCCTCCTTGCCGTCGTCCCGCCGTTGGGGCGCCAGGGAGCAGCCCGCCAGGAGCCGCACCCAGGGGCCCGGTTTGCGCCGGATGTTCGCACACGCGGCGGCCACTGTCTCCCCCGAATCGGGGAAGCGGGCCTCGGGCGCGATCTGGGCCAGGGGTTCCAGCACGAAGGCCCGCTCCCGGGCCCGCGGGTGCGGCACCGTCACCGGTCCGTCGCGGCCCGCGAACGCCCCGTGCAGCAGCAGGTCCAGGTCCAGGAGCCGGGGCCGCAGGTGCCCGTCCGCCTCCCGGCCGGCGGCCTCTTCCAGCTCCTTCAGCGCCGCCACCACCCTTGCCGGTCCCAGCCCGGTGCGCAGGGCGGCGCAGGCATTGAGGTAGGGATCCTGGGTGCCGGGCCCGACGTACTGCGTCTCCCAGACGCCGCTCAGCGCCGTCACCGTGAAATCCGGGTGGGCGGCCAGGGATCGCACCGCCTGCTGCAGGTGCGCCAGCCGGTCGCCCTGGTTGCCCCCCAGGCCGACATGCACGACCACGGCGCTCACGGCGCCCCCTCCCGGCGCCGCCGCCACCACGGCCGGTCCCGCTCGAGGGTGACCGACGCCTTGCCCAGGAAGTTGGGGATCGGCGGGTTGGGCTTGTGCACCGTGACCGCCACCCGGCCGATTGGGAACTGCTCCAGCAGGGCCAGGCAGAGGCGGTCCGCCACCGCCTCGATCAGGTGGCAGCGGACCGCCGCCGCGGCCGCGCAGACGCAGCGGTGCACCGCGGTGTAGTCCACGGCCCGGGCCAGGTCGTCGCCGGCGGCGGCCGCCTCGCAGTCCGTCCACAGGTCCACGTCGATGACGAAACGCTGGCCCAGTTCGCGTTCGGCCGGGTGCACCCCGTGGTGGGCGTAGACGTCGATGCCGTGCAGGCTGATCCGGTCCATCAGCGCCACTCCCGGAAGCGCCGGGCCGCCTCGGCCACGTCCGCGTCGGGCGCGGTCAGGCTGATGCGGAACCAGCCCTCGCCGCCGTCGCCGAAGCCCAGCCCCGGCGTGACCACCACGTCGATCTCCTGCAGGACCCGCGTGCAGTAGGCGGCCGACGACCCGCCGCCCGGCACCCGCACCCAGACATAGAAGGTGGCGCCGGAGGGGAAGACCGCGAATCCCGCCGTCTCGAGGGCCGCCACCATCACCGCGCGCCGCGCCGCGTAGGGCGCCATGACCTCCCGCTGCAGGCCGGCGAACGCGGGCCCCAGGGCGTGGGCCGCCACCTGCTGCACCGGCGTGAAGACGCCGCTGTCGATGCTCTCCTTGACCCGGCCCAGGGCACCGACCACTTCCGGGTGCCCCACGGCGAAACCCACGCGCCATCCGGTCATGTTGAACATCTTCGAGAGGCTGTGCAGTTCGATCACCCGGTGGCTGCGGTGGTCCACCTCCGCCAGCATGCTGGCCGGACGGGAACCGTCGAGGGTGACCTCCAGGTAGGCCGCGTCGTTGACCAGCACGAAGCCCCGCGCCCGTGCCAGGGCGGCCGCCTGGCGCCAGAACCCCGGAGGGGCCACGGCGCCGGTCGGGTTGTTGGGATAATTCAGGAAGGCCAGGCGCGTGCGCAGGTCGGCCAGCCGGTCCAGTTCGTCCAGGTCCGGCAGGAAGCCCCGCCCGGCCGCCAGGGCGAAGGGGCGGGGGTCGCCGCCGGCGAGGATGGTGGCCTGGCCGTAGACCGGGTAGCCCACGTCCGGCACCAGCACGTTGTCCCTCTCCTGGACGCAGGTCAGGGGCAGGTGGCCCAGGCCCTCCTTGCTGCCGATCAGCACCAGGATCTCGGTGTCGGGGTCGGCCTCGACACCGTGGCGGTCGGCCAGCCAGGCGGCGATGATCCGGCGCAGGCCGCGGTCGCCGCGCTGGACGGGATAGCGGTGGCCGGCGGGCTCGCCGGCGGCGGCGCGCAGCACCTCCACCAGGGC
>JACZKN010000103.1 GCA_014859985.1 Candidatus Krumholzibacteriia bacterium
GTCGAGGCCGGCCTCGCCCTCCAGGGGGTCGCCCAGTTCCTGCCAACCCGCCAGGGCGCGGCCCGCGACCCGCACGCGGGGCGGGTGCACCTCGCAGGCGCAGCCGATCCAGGTGGGCGCCCAGCCGCCCCGCGCGTAGCGTTCGTGCCACCAACGCAGGAGATCCAGGTCCGCATCGTCGAGGCCCGGCGCCCGGCCGGCCATGGCTGCCACCAGGGCCCGGTCCAGCAGCTCGGCCAGTTCCGCTTCGCTGATCGGGCGCACCACGGGCGGGAAGAGCCCCGCGGCCAGGGTCAGGCGTTCGATGGTGCTCCAGGGGACGGTGCGGGCGTCCGGTTGGGCCGGGCCCAGACCGGACGGACCCCGGGGCGCCGTCCCCGCCGTCGCCGGGACGACGGGGGCGGCCGCCAGCAGGCAGACCAGCAGCCAGGCCCTCAGCCCACCAACAGGCAGGCCAGGCCGCCGAGGACCAGCGCCGGCACGGCCAGCAGCACCAGCCCCAGGGGCAGGATCGCCGCGACCACGGTGCCGACGATCAGCAGCAACGGCAGCACGAACACCAGCAGCAGCAGGCCCTTGGTCAGCATCAGGACCAGCTGGATGGGCAGCAACACCACCGCGAACACGAACTTCAGCAGCAGCAGCCCCACGCTCAGGACGATCATCAGCAGGGTGAGGGCGACGACGGCTTCCAACAGGAACATGGGCGGTCCTCCCGGGGTCCGGCCGCGGCCCGGGACCGATTCCCCGGGCGGCACGTGGGCTTCCTACGCCTGGCCGGTCATGAGGTTGCATGGTCGCGGCACCGCCCCGGTTACCCGGTCGCCCCGGGATCTATTCGCCCGGCGCCGTCGGTTCTTGCCCCGCCGGCGCCGCGGCGGGCGACCTTGAGACTCAACAACAAGAAACAGGCTTCATGCTACATATTTATTACGAGATAGAAAATTACTGGACAAAACACTATCCAATATGCCATCATATGCTCATGGCTGCTTCATTGGCGACATGTTCCCGGGGCCGTCGAAGCTCGCGCACTTCCTCTCCAACCCCGGGTAGACCCTGAAGCAGCCATAACTTCGCCTCGCCGGCGACCCTACCACCCCCGTGCGCGGGCGGTCAAGGCGCGGCCCGGGACCCGGACAGAAGAGGGACGGCCCGGCGGCCGTCCCTCTCGTCACCATGGGCCATCGGCAGGGCACTCAGCGGTTGAACAGGGCCATGTCGACCTTGGGGTCGGCGTCCCAGGCTTCGACCGTCGCCGTGCCGAACAGCTCATCATCGTACATCAGCCGCAGCTTGCGGGGCATCGGCAGCCCGTCCATCTCCGCGTACTCGTCCACGTAGACCTTCTGGACGACCGGCGCCTGGGTCATGGGCGACACGCCCGGCTGCTGGACCATGCGCACCTGCTTGGTGGCCTCATCCAGGAAGAAGATCTGGTAGCCGTCGCCGAAGCCCGTGACGTACACCGGCAGGCAGGCCGTTCCTTCGATCTCCCGCGGCTCCAGGGCCTGGCAGGTGAGCTTGTCCAGGCCGCGGAAGATGCCCACCACGTCCGAGCTCAGCTCCTCCTTGGCATTGGCCAGGTCGTCGCCCTCCAGGTCCCGGGCGCCCATGGGGCCGGTGGCCCAGGCCTTGTCCCCGGCCAGGACCATGGTCTGGTTGCCGAAGGGCGTCTTGACCAGGGTGTGGGACCTGTCCGGGTAGACCACCGTCTTCTCGGTGGTGAAGGTCAGGGCCATGCCCTGGATGGTGGCGTCGAGCTTCGTCTTCTCGAAGTAGCTCTTCATGGCGATCAGGCGCTTGCCGCCGGCCGCCTCGCGGGCCGCCTTCATCAGGGCCATGCCCTGCTCCAGGCTGGCCGGCGTGGCCTCCGGGATGTCCAGCGACGGCTCGGGGATGGTGATGTCCACCATGGTCACGGGCCCGTACTTGGCGAAGTCGCCGTCCCAGTCGGCGTAGTTGCCCACGGCGAAGATCGTCATGCGGTCGGGGTGCCAGACCGCCTGCGTGGCCGCCAGCACGTCGGCCTTCGTCATGGTGCGGACCTGCTCCTGGTAGGTCTGCAGGAAATCGGCCGGGTAGCCGAAGCGCTCGAACATGACCATGCGGTCGAGGATCTTGCGCTTGGTGTCGTAGTTGAAGACCTCCGAGTTGAGGATGCCGTCCTTGGCCTGGGCCAGCTCCTCGTCGGTCACCTCGGCGGTGATCATCTTGTCGATCTCGGCGAGGATGGCGTCGGTGGCCTTCTCGCTGGACTCGCTCTTGGTCATGGTGAAGGCCATGAACAGGCCGGGGTTGCGCCAACCGGTGCCGGCGCTGCTGCCCACCGAGTAGGCCAGGCCCTGCCGGCTGCGGATCTCGTTGAACAGGCGGGTGGAGAAGCCGCCGCCCAGGATGCGGTTGCCCACCATCACGCCGGCGTAGTGGGGGCTGTCGGCCCGGATACCCTTGTGGCCCAGCAGGATGGTCGACTGGGTGAGGTCGTCCTTGTCAACGATGTTCACCGTGCGCGGCAGGTCGAGGATCTCCGGGTCGGCCGGCAGGTCGGTGCCCACGGGCTCCCAGCCGGCGAAGACCCGCTCCAGGCGGCCGATCATGTCGGCGCTGTCGAAGGCGCCGATCACCACCAGGTACATGCGGTCCGGATGGAACCACTGGCGGTGGAAGGCCAGCATGTCGTCCCGGGTCACCGCGGCGATGGTGTCGTACTCGGGGTGGCGGGCCAGGGGGTGGTCGGCGCCGTAGACGGCCTTCATGGCCTCGCGCTGGGCGATGGTCATGGGGTCGTCGTTGCGGCGGCTGATCGAGGCCTTCTGCTCCTCCTTGGCCAGCTTGATCTTGTCCTCGGGGAAGGCCGGATTGCGCAGGATGTCCGCCAGCAGCTCCAGGCCCAGGTCCGTGTCCCCGGCCAGGGCCGAGACGTAGGCCCCGCCGCTGTTCTGGCCGATCCAGGTCTCCACGGCCAGGCCGCGGGCCTCCACCAGCTCGTCGATGGCGTCGCCGTCGCGGCCCGTGGTGCCGCCGGTGCGCATCACGCTGCCGGTCATCTCGGCCAGGCCGAGCTTGTCGGCGGGCTCGTAGATGGAGCCCACCTCGATGGTCGCGCTCAGCTCCAGCAGCGGGAACTCGTGGTCCTCGGCCAGGTAGACGATCATGCCGTTGTCCAGCTCGACCCGCCGGTACTCGGGCATCCGGATCTCGTTCAGCTCGGGGATGCGGATCTTCTCCCAGGGCTTCTTCGCCTCGGCGTCGGCGGTCACGGTGCCCGTCAGCAGCAGCGCGAGCGCCAGCAGGCCGAGGCCACGCTTCACGTTTTCCATGTTCACGGTCCTTTCGGGGCCCCGCCGGCCGGCGGGGCGGTAGCTTCTGCCCTAGGAGTCCTCGGTCTCGATGACGGCGACGGTACGGTTGGCCGGCCTGAACACCCGGGCGGCCACCCGCTTGACGTCGTCCAGGGTGACGGCCTCGAGGCGCTCGACCTCGTTGAAGAGCTCGCGCCAGTCGCCCATCAGGGTCTGGTACCAGGCCAGCTGGCTGGCCATGCCGGCGTTGCCCTGCAGGCCGCGCACGAAGTTGGCCCGGGCGCGCTGCTTGACGCCCTCCAGCTCCTCGGCCGTGATGCCGTCGGCCACCATGCGGTCGATCTCCGCGTAGATGGCCTCCTCCATGTCCACCGCGGTCTTGCCCTTGACCGGCAGCGCGAAGACCAGCAGGCCGGTCTCGTACTTCTGGCCCGGGAAGCCGGGGAAGGTCATGGCCTGGACGGCGATCTGCTCCTCCTTGACCAGGCGCTTGTAGAGGCGGCTGGTGCGACCCTGGCCCAGCACGTCGGCGATGACCTCGTACACCGGCCAGTCGGGGTGCCGCACGTTGTCGATGTGGTAGCCGGCCACGAACAGCGGCTGGCTGGGGTCCTTCATCACGAAGCGCTTCTCGCCCAGCTGCTCCGGCTCCCGGGTCTCGACCGGCTCGGGCTTGCCCCTGGGGATGTCCTTGAAGTACTTCTCGGCGTACTTGCGCACGTCCGCGACCTTCACGTCGCCCACCACCGTGACCACCATGTTGCTGCCCACGTAGTGCTTGTCGTAGTAGGCCTGGCAGTCGGCGCGGCTGATGGTCTCGATGTCGGACATGTAGCCGATGGTCGAGTGGTGGTAGCCGTTGGCCATGAACATCAGGTTCTGGAACTGCTCGATCATGCGGCCGATGGGGTTGTTGTCGGTGCGCATGCGGCGTTCCTCGGTGACCGGTCCGTCCTTCTCGGTGTAGAACTCGCGCAGGACGGGGTCGGCCATGCGGCTGCCCTCGAGGTAGGCCCACATCTCCAGGCGGTTGCTGGGCATGTTGTAGTGGTAGACCGTGACGTCGCTGCTGGTGTAGGCGTTCAGGCCGTTGCCGCCGTGGTTCTCGACGATCTTGCCGAACTCGTTGGTCACCACCAGCTCGCGGGCGGCGTCCTTGGCCGCGGCGAAGGCCTCCTCCGCGGCCACCAGGTCCGCGCGCAGGGACCGCAACTCGGCCAGGTACCAGGCCACGGCCGCCGTCTCCTCGGCGCCGAGGGTGAACTCCTCCACCTTCGCCGCCTCGGTGTCCGCGCGGGCCACGGTGACCTTGGCCGGGCCGCCGTCGGCGGACTGCATGGTCACCTCGGCGGTCGGGTCCTTGAGCAGACCCTCCAGGGGCCGGTAGGCCTCGGCCCGGTCGGCGGGAATGCGCGCCACCAGCAGCTCGTAGCGGGCCAGCGGCGCCTCGATGGCGCCCCGGGCGCGCTTCAGGGCGGCGAAGGCCTCGTCCTCGGCCGCCATCAGCTTGAGCTCCTTGCTCAGGTCCGTGGTGCCGATCTCGCTGGTGCCCTTGAAGGCCATGTGCTCGAGGATGTGGGACAGGCCGGTGACGCCGCGCACCTCGTCGGCGCTGCCGACGTTGACGAAGGTGCGGAAGGAGAAGACCGGCACGTCGTGCTTCTGCAGCACGATGAAGTGCACGCCGTTGTCCAGCGTGAACTCCTGGATCTGGTCCTTGAGGTCCAGGTAGGTCTGGGCCGGGGCCCCGGCGGCGGTCGCCAGGGCGATCGCGACCGCGAACAGGAGCGGGACTCGTTTGCGGATGGGCATGGATTCCTCCACGGCTGGCCCCGCACGGGCGGGACGATCCGGTGCTGCGCCGACCCGCGGGCCGGCCCGTTCATCTGGCAACACAAAGTCGGGCCTTCCCCCCTGGCCCGCAACGATGTGGGGTGGATTCGCGCGAACGGAAGCTACCACGCGACGCGGTCCGCCGTCAACGCAACTGCCGATATGCCAACGGGCCGCGGAGGGTTGCGCTCCGGTTTCAGCGGGAGAGGCTGGCGCTCGCGGGGTCGGTGTAGCGCCAGCGGCGCCCGGCGGCCAGGCGGATGCCGACGCGGCCGGAGGC
>JACZKN010000104.1 GCA_014859985.1 Candidatus Krumholzibacteriia bacterium
ACCTGCGGCGGCACCGGTGCCGCCGCAGGTGGGGCAGGCCAGGCCGGTCAAGGCGCGCAGGCGGCAGGGGGGCAGCAGGTCCACGAACCCGGCAGCACGGTGGGCCACCACCAGGCCGGCCGCCCCGAGGACGGCCACCGGCAGGCAGAGCCAGCGGCCCAGGCTGGAGGATTCGGGGACGAACCTCACGGCGCCACCGTCAGTTCAGGCCGATCAGCAGGAGGGACAGGGCGCCGCCCGTGGCGGCCAGGCACAGGAGCGTGGGCGCCAGCACCGCGACCACGGCCTTCCAGGGCTCGGTCGCGTGGATGCTGTACAGGCCGATCACCGTGACCACCACGGCCCAGAGGGTGCCGATCACCGACCCGCAGAAGGGCAGCAGGGCCAGGATGGAGGTTGCTTCGCCGTAGGCGGCGACGCGGAAGGTGGCCTCGAAGCCCAGCCGGTTGCCGCCGACCACCATCAGCGCCAGGTGGATGATGCCCGCCTTCAGGGCCACGCCGATGGCCACCAGCACGGGGCTGAACAGGAAGCCGAAGAAGCTGTAGATCGGGGCCCGCACGGCCTCCTTGAGGTTCTCCTGCAGCAGCACCTGCATCGAACTGCCGGTCAGGGTCCACATCCAGGAGAAGAAGGCCGCCGCCACCCCCAGCACCACGGCGAAGAACAGGGGCTGGGCCAGGCCCAGCCGGGTGGGCATGCGCCGGAAGAACTGCCCGGGGGCCAGCAGCACGCCCTTGATGGACAGGTAGAGGCCGTTGAGGAAGCCGTAGGTCTCGCGCTGCTCCCACGGGGGCAGGCTCAGTTCCTCGGGCGACCCGGGCCCGAAGTCGTCCTGGAGGCCGTCGGAGTTCTGCAAGGCCCACTCCCCGGTGGAGGTTGTCCGCGGCGCGGCGTCCGGCCGGCCGGCGTCCTTCTACTACGGCCGACCGGCCCCGAGCGTTGCGATCCCCGGCGCACCCCGATCCCCCCGGGGCCAAGGTGCCACAACCGGCCGCGGGCGACAAGTCCCGTTCAGTCCCCCTGCAGCACGTCCTCGCCCTCGCTGCGGGCCACCACCACCGCGCCGCAGGAGTCGCTCCAGACGTTGACCATGGTGCGGCCCATGTCCAGCAGGGGGTCGATGGCCAGGATCAGGGCGATGCCCTCCAGGGGCAGGCCCACGGCGCCCAGCACGATGGACATCATCACCAGGCCCGCGGCGGGGATGCCGGCCGCCCCGATGCTGGCCAGCAGCGCCGTCACCACCACCGTGAACTGGGCCCCGAAGCCCAGCTCGATCCCGTAGGCCTGGGCGATGAACAGGGCCGCGACGCACTCGTAGAGCGCGGTGCCGTCCATGTTGATGGTCGACCCCAGGGGCAGCACGAAGCTGGTCACGCGGTTGCTGACGCCCGCGCCGTTCTCGATGCGGTCCATGGTCAACGGCAGGGTGGCCGAGCTGCTGCGGGTGGTGAACGCCGTCAGCAGCGCCGGGGCCATGACCCGCGCGTGGCGCAGGGCGGGCAGGCGGCCCACCAGCCGCACCAGCAACGGCAGGGTCACCGCCCCGTGGATCAGCAGGGCGGCCGCCACCGTGGCGCCGTAGCGCAAGAGGGGCGCCAGGGCGTCGAAGCCCGCGTTGGAGGTGATCTTCGCCATCAGCCCGAAGATGCCCAGGGGGGCGGTGGCGATCACCCAGCCGGTCACCTTCATCATGGCCCCGAACAGGGCCTCGAAGAAGCCGGCGAGCTGCTGGCCCTGCGGCCCGGGCAGGCGGGCGATCGCGACGCCCAGCAGCACGCAGAAGAAGATCAGCGGCAGCATCTGGCCTTCGGCCGCGGCGCCCACCGGGTTCTCCGGGATCATGCGCTGCAGGATGCCCACGAGGTCGCCGGCGCCGGTGCTCTCGAGGTCCTGCTGGACCGCGGGCCGCACCTCGCCCAGGCCCATGGCCGTGCCCGCCGGCTCGCCCCCCGACAGCCCGGGACGCACCAGGTTGACCAGGACCAACCCGGTGAGGATGGCCAGCAGGCTGGTCGTCACGTACCAGGCGAAGGTCTTGCCGAACAGCCGGCCGAGGCCGCGGCCCGCGCCGACGGAGGCCACGCCGCTGATGATCGAGCCGGTGATCAGGGGCACGATCACCATCTTCAGGGCGCGCAGGAAGGTGGCGCCCAGGAAGTCGAACACGGCGTAGGGGCGCACCGGGCCGATGGTGTCGGTCTCGCCCCAGAGCAGGCCCGCGCCGACGCCCAGGCCAAGGGCGGCCAGGATCTGCCAGTGGAGGTCCCTGCGGTGGGTCATGGCGTCCTTCTGGTCCGGGTCCGGGGACTGGGCTGCAGTCTAGCGGGCGGCCCGGCAGGGCTCAAGGGAATAGGCGCCGCCGCCGTGGCGACCTTCGCGAACGGGCTTATCCTGTAGCAATTCACGAGCGCGGCCGCGGCCGCACAGCGCTTACGCCCAACCGGGAGGGTTCCCGATGCACGACGCCGTGACCGAGATGAAGGTCGGCATGCAGGTCCCCGATTTCGAGCTGACCTGCTACGACCCGCAAGCGAACGACTTCGCCAAGGTTTCCCTGGCCGACCTGAAGAAGCAGGGCAAGTGGACGATCCTCTTCTTCTACCCCGCCGACTTCACCTTCGTCTGAGCGACCGAATTCGCTGCTCTGGCAGAGCAGCAGGACCGGTTCGAGAAGATGGGGGCCAAGCTGATCACCGTGTCCACCGACACCGAGTTCGTGCACCTGGCCTGGAAGCGGGGCGAGAAGGAGCTGGCCGACGTCAAGTACCTGATGGGGGCCGATCCCACCGGGAAGCTGTCGCGGCTCTTCGGCGTGTACGACCCGGCGTCGGGCCTGGCCCTGCGCGGGACCTTCATCATCGCGCCCGACGGGACCCTCTTCAACGCCGAGGTGAACTTCTACAACATGGGCCGCAACATCGATGAGCTCATGCGGAAGTTCAAGGCCAACATCTACCTGAAGAAGAAGGCCAACGAGGGCTGCCCGTCGAAGTGGAAAGAGGAGGGGGACGCCACCCTGCGCCCGGGCCCCGAGCTGGTGGGCCGCGTGCACGAGGCCCTCAACGAGTAGCCCCGACCCGTCCCCTGCGCCCCAGGGACCGGCCCCGCCCCGCGGCGGGGCCGGTTCGTCACTGGAGGCTGGCAATCGGCGTCCGCGGTGCTAGAATGGCCCGGTGACCCGCCCTCACCGTCCGGCCCGGCAGCACGGGCCGTCGCCGTGCCCCTGCTGGAGGATCCGTCCCATGCGCTTCCGCGTCGCCGCCACCCTTGCCGACCGCGTCCAGGCCGACCTGGTGGTCGTGCCCGTCTTCCCGCGCCAGGAGACCGCCGACCTGGGCCCCTTGTGGGCCGCGGCCGGCGGCGACCGCCGGCGCGAGGTGGCCGCCCTGGTCAAGGGCGCCGCGTTCGTCGCCAAGGCCGAGTCCCTGCTGGCCCTGCCGCTGCCGGGCACCCGGGCGGGCTGGTTCCTGC
>JACZKN010000105.1 GCA_014859985.1 Candidatus Krumholzibacteriia bacterium
CCGGCCGGGCCCGCTGCAGGCGACCTCCGTCGAATCCGGCCGGGCGTCGAGGGCGCGGTTACCCAGGAAGGCGGGCAGCGCCACCACCTCGGCGCAGGCGTGCACTTCCGGAAAGAGCAGGATCGAGTCGGCCGGGGCCGCCGCCAGGGCGGCGGCCGCCAGGGACCCGTAGCAGTTGGCGGGCGTCCAATCCCCGGCCGCGCTCGGCCCGGCGTCCCGCGCGCCGCCGGTGCGGACGTGGTAGCGGGCGGCCCAGGCGGGCGCGGCCGCCGCCTGGATCGCCCCCAGGAGCAGCCAGATCAGGATCATGCGGTGGGGCGACGCCACGGGTGTCCTCTTTCCTGCTGCGGTCGCGGCGCGGATCGGTGGTTACAAGATACCGCACCACCGCCGCACCGGCATCACCGGCAGACCCCGTCCACGCACGCCTCCTGTCCGCAATCGGCCGCCGAACGGCAGGCGGGCATCCCGTCCCAGCCGGCCAACCGCGCCGCCAGCCACCACAGCGCCTTGGCCTTGGCCACGCACAGGTCCATGCCCGCATGGGCGCAGTCGCTGCCGTCCCAGTCCGTGTGGCGCAGCTGCAGCTCCAGGCCGTCGTGCGAGGCGCTGCGCCGCACGGTGAAGTCCCGGTTCCAGTTCTCGATGTCGGCCTGGTCGAACAGGTAGCCGCCGGCGACCAGCGCGGCGTCCCGGAAGTCCCGGTTGAACACGGTCCCCCGGTACCCGTCCGCGGTCAGGTACTGGTTGTTCGGCGTGTACTCGTCGTCCAGGGGTGTCGTGGCGTAGACGAAGGCGGTGCCGGAGGCGTGGCTGTTGAAGCGGGCGATCGTCTCGAGGTAGGCCGTGCGGCGCTCGGCGTCGAAGGTGATCTGGGTGCCGTCCTCCCGGTAGGCGGCCTCCGGCTTGAAGATGTCGTGGGACCAGCCGTAGATGGATGCGTCGATGGGGTCGCCCCGCTCGGCGGCGCGCGTCGCCGTGTACTCGGTGTACCCGCGGCCGGTCTCCACCGCCCAGTAGCCCCGGGCGTCGTGCCGGCATTCCCAGGTGGAGAGGATCCTGCCCGACCCGGGATCATACTGACCCTTGACGATGCGCAGCGCGCCGCCGGCCGGCAGGTCCTCCAGCGCGCACTGGATCTCGACGTTGTAGGTCGGGTCCAGGTCCTCGAGGGTCTCCAGCCCGCCGATCGTCAGCACGGGGTCGCCGTCCAGGTCCCCGACCAGCTGCTGGGCGTGCGATCGCCCCGGGATGTGGATGAGGATACCCTGCCGCTTGACCTCCTCGATCCAGAAGGCGGGGATGTTCCCCGCGTCGAAGTCCAGCACGGCACGGTGGTCGACGACGACCGTTTCGCCGCCCAGGCGTTCCCGATAGGTCCCCGCGATGGTCACGGTCGATTCCGCGGCCACGGTACGGGTCACCGCCGGCGGGGTGACCCATCCGTCCACGGACCCCCAGGTCACGGTGTGGTCGCCCGCCGGCACGCTGTCGACCAGCTGGTCCCCGGTGCCGCTGGCGCTGTAGCCGCGCGGCCCGGCCAGGGTCCAGGGCGCGGCAAGGGTGTCCGGAGTCACGTCCACCGCGATCCGGCCGGTGCCGCGGTCCCCGGGGCCGGAGGGGGAATCGTCGCTGCAGGCGGCCAGCAGGAGCGACGCCGCCAGGCCTGCGGCCGCGAGCTGAAGGTATCCGGTCGATTGGCGCATGACGCTGACTCCTTGCCCAGTCTGTCCCTGCGGAAAGATCCAGCATGGCACAGGGCGCCGGCGCGGGAAAGGGCAAAGCGCGGGCCGGACACGGGCGCCGCGCTATCGGCCCCGCCACCGGTCCGCTATACTGCCGGCGGGATCCGTACCCCGACACCACCTGGAGGCCCTTGTGACCGCTCAGCAGATCACCGTTTTCGCCGTCCTGGCCGCGATGCTGGTGATGTTCGTCTGGAACCGCCTGCGCTACGACATCGTCGCGCTGCTGGGCCTGCTGGTGGCGACGGTGGCCGGCCTGGTGCCGGCGCACGAGGCCTTCGCCGGCTTCGGTCACCCGGCGGTGGTGACGGTGGCGGCGGTGCTCGTGCTCAGCCGCGGACTGTTCAACGCCGGGGTCGTGGACTCCCTGGCGCGGCTGCTGACCCGGGTCGGCAACCGGCCCGCCGCCCAGGTGGCGACCCTCACGGGCATCGTCGCCGTCTGCTCGGGATTCATGAACAACGTCGGCGCGTTGGCCCTGCTGATGCCGGTGGCGATCTGGATGGCGCGCCAGGGGGGCCGCTCGCCCTCGTTCCTGCTGATGCCGCTGGCCTTCGGTTCGCTGCTGGGCGGCACCACCACGCTGATCGGCACGCCACCGAACATCATCATCGCGGCCTACCGCGCCCAGACGGACCAGCCGCCGTTCGCCATGTTCGACTTCCTGCCCGTGGGCGCCCTGGTGACCCTCGCCGGCGTGGTCTTCGTCGCCGCCGTGGGCTGGCGGCTGACGCCGCGGCGGCAGGCGCCGGACACCGGCGCGAAGCTCTTCGAGATCAGCTCGTACCTCACCGAGGTCCATGTCCCCGAGGGCTGCAGGTTCGCCGGCCGCACGCTCCACGAGCTGGTCGCCGCCGGCGGGGAGGATGCCGAGGTCGTGGTGCTCGGCCTGGTGCGCCCGACCGGGCTCGAGGAGGCGCCGTCGATGTTCGAGGTCGTGGGCGAGGGCGACATCCTGCTGATCGAGGCGGACCCGTCCAGCCTCGATTCCCTGCTCAGCGCCACCGGGCTGGAACTGGCCGAAAGCGCCGCCGCCGCCGCGGATGCCGCCGCGGACGACGCCGCGGACGACGCCGAGGGCGTCGAGCGCACCAAACGCGGCGAGCTGCACCTGCTGGAGGCCATCATCGCCCCCGACTCGCCCCTGGTGGGGCTGACCGCGAGCACGCTCGACCTGCGTGAACGCCACGGCGTGAACGTCCTGGCGGTGGCCCGCCGGGGCCGGCAGTTGCGCGAGCGGATCGGCCGGATCAGCTTCGTGCCCGGGGACATCCTGCTCGTGCAGGGGCACGCCGACGCCGTGCACGCCGGCCTGGCCGAACTGGGCTGCCTGCCCCTGGCCTCGCGCGGCCTGCGCCTGGGCCGCTCCCGCAACGTGCTGCTGGCAGCCTCCATCTTCGCCGCCGCCCTGGCCGTCGTCGCCTTCGGCCTGGTCGCCGCCGCGGTCGCGCTGGTGGCCGGCGCGGTGGCGATGGTGGTGACCGGACTGGTCAAGCCCACGGAGGGCTACGAGAGCATCGATCTGCCCATCGTCGTCCTTCTGGCGGCCATGCTCCCGGTCGGACACGCCCTCGAGACCACCGGCGCCACGGAGCTGATCGCCGACGGACTGCTGCGGGTCTCGGGTTCGGCCTCCCCCGCCTTGACGGTCGCCTCCCTGATGGTGGCGACGATGCTGCTGTCGAACGTGGTGAACAACGCGGCCGCGGCGATCCTGGCCGCGCCGGTGGCCATCGAGGTGGCGCGGCGCCTGGAGCTTTCCGCCGATCCGCTGCTGATGGCGGTGGCCCTGGGCGCGTCCTTCGCCTTCCTGACCCCCATCGGCCACCAGTCCAACACCCTGGTGATGGCGCCGGGCGGCTACCGCTTCGGGGACTACTGGCGCCTGGGCCTGCCCCTGTCCGTGCTGGTGGTCGCGGTGAGCGTCCCGCTGATCCTGCGGTTCTGGCCCCTGTAGCCGGACCGTCCGCCTTCTCAGTCCGGCGTCCCGTCCCAGCCGGCCAGGCGCGCCGCCAGCCACCACAGGGCCTTGGCCTTGGCCACGCACAGGTTCATGCCCGAGTGGGCGCAGTCGGACCCGTCCCAGTCCGGATGCCTCAGCTGCAGTTCCAGACCGTTGAAGGACGCGGACCTGCGGACGGTGAACTCCTGGTTCCAGTTCTCGATGTCGGCCTGGTCGAACAGGTAGCCGCCGGCGGCCAGCGCCGCGTCCCGGAAATCCTGGTTGAAGATCGTCGACCGGTAGCCGTCCTCGGTCAGGTAGAGCGCGTCGCGGGAGTAGTCGCCGTCGATCGGCGCGGTGGCCAGGACGAACACCGTGCCGGACGGGTGGTTGTTGAACCGCGCGACGGCCTGCAGGTAGGCCGTCCGCCGCTCGGCGTTGAAGGTGATCTCCGTGCCGTCCTCCGCGAACGCGGACAGGGGCTGGAGGATGTCGTGGGACCAGCCGTAGATGGACGCGTCGACGGGGTCGCCGCGCTGCGCCGCATGGGTGGCGGTGTACTCGGTGTACTGCCGTCCGTACTCGCGGGCCCAGTAGGCCTGGCCGTCGTGGCGGCATTCCCAGGTGTTGATGAGGCGGCCGCTGCCGGGCTCGTACTGGCCCTTGAGGATGCGCAGGGCGCCGCCGGCCGGCAGGTCCTCCAGCGCGCAGCGGATCTCGACGTTGTAGGTCGGGTCCAGGTCCTCGAGGGTCTCCAACCCGCCGATGGTCTGGACCGGGCTGCCGTCCAGGTCGCCCACCAGCTGCTGCGCGTGGGAGCGGCCCGGGATGTGGATGAGGATCCCCTGCCGCTTGACCTCCTCGATCCAGTGGGCCGGGATGTTCCCCGCGTCGAAGTCCAGCACGGCGCTGTGGTCCACGACGATCGTCCCGCCGGCCGGCCGCTGGACGTAGCTGCCGCCGAAGGTCAGGACCCCGCCCCCGGCAAGGGTCTGCGTCCCCCCCGCCGGCGTGATCCAGCCGGCCACGTCGCCCCAGGTGACCGTGTAGTCGCCCACGGTCTGGTCGGTCAGGGTGCTGTCGCCGCTGCCGGTGGCCACGGAGCCCCCCGGGCGGGTCAGGGTCCACGGCGCGCCGAGCGCGGCCGGGGACGGGTCGAGCACGACGGTGCCGGTGGCGATCTCTTCGGTGTACACGCCGCCGAAGGTCACGGTCGCGCCGACGGCCAGCGCCTGCGTCCGGGCCGCCGGAGCCGTCCAGCCGGCCACGTCGCCCCAGGTGACCGTGTAGTCGCCCACCGCCAGATCCGTCAGGGTGCTGTCGCCGCTGCCGGTGGCCACGGCGCCCCCCGGGCCGGTCAGGGTCCACGGCGCGCCGAGCGCGGCCGGGGACGGGTCGAGCACGACCGTACCG
>JACZKN010000012.1 GCA_014859985.1 Candidatus Krumholzibacteriia bacterium
GGCCCGCGACCGCGGCCAGGGGCCGGGCCACGAGCGCCAGGTCGGCCCCCAGGACGCCGCCGTCCGGGACCGTGACCGCCAGGCTGCCGTCGACGTAGCCGAAGGCCGTCACCGTGAAGGTGGCCGGCCCGGCGGGCAGCACCAGGCGGTAGACGCCGTCGGTGCCGGTGAAGTGCTGGTGGTAGCCGCCGTCCAGGCGCACCAAGGCCCCGGCCAGGGGCAGCCCCGTGCCCTGGTCGGTGACCGTGCCGGTGATCTCGCCCACGCCGCCCTTGACGGCCATGACCGCGGCGTAGGCGTCCACCAGGCCCCAGCCCGAGGCGTTGTCCTCGCCGACGGTGCCCAGGTCCAGGGCCGTGTCCAGCAGGGCCTGCTTGATGGCGGCCACGTCCACGTCCGGGTTCGAGGCCCGCATCAGGGCGACGATGCCCGCCACGTGGGGACCGGCCATGGAGGTGCCGCTCAGGTACTGGTAGCCGCCGCCGGGACGGGCGCTCAGCACGTCGTTGCCCGGAGCCACCACTTCGGGCTTGATGGCGTAGACCCCGCCGCAGCCGGAGGGGCCGCGGCTGGAAAAGCTGCTGACCGCGTACGGCGCGGTCGCGGCCACCGAGCCCACGGAAAAGGCATTCAACGGCGAGCTCGCCCGATCCGCCGGGGAGCGCAGGGTGCCCGGGCCCGGGCCCTCGTTGCCCGCCGACCAGGTGAGCACGATGCCTGCCGCCTCCACGGCGTCGATCACGCCCCACCAGCGGCTGTCGCAGTCGTAGTAGCCCTCGAACGCCTCGTTCACGCCCCAGCTGTTGTGCACCACGGCGGGCACGTCGGCGCTGGTCGTGGGGTCGCCGTCGGGATCGGCCATGAACTCCAGGGAGGCGATGACCCCGTTGTCGAACTCCTCGTTGCTGCCCGGGTGGTTGATGACGTTGGAGGCGATCCACAGGGCCCCGGGCGCCACGCCGATGGTGTCGCCCGGGGCGAAACCCGTCACGGTGCCCATGACGTGGGTGCCGTGGTAGTGGCGGTCGACGGGAAAGTCGGTGTCCCCGAGGCCGGCACCGTCGAACCAGCACTCGCCTGCGGGGGCGAAGTTGCCGCGCCAGCGCGGGGCCAGGGCCGGATGGGTGCCGTCGACGCCGGTGTCGAGGATGCCGACGACCACGCCGGTGCCGTCGATGCCCAGTTCCTGCCACACCCGCGGGGCGCCCACCGCGCGCACGCCGGGGACCAGGCCGATCCCGGCCTTGTCGTAGCCGGTGCCCTTCTCGGCCCCTGCCTTGTCCGAGGCGGCGGGTTCGATCAACTCGACCACCAGGTCGGGCTCGATGCGGTCCACGTCCGGGCGCAGGGCGAGCTCGCGCACGGCGTCGGCGGTGGCCACGACCACCACGCTGTTGATCAGCCAATGGGGCGTCCAGCCCAAAACGCGCCCGGCCGTCTTGTCCGCCCCCAGGGACGCCAGCAGGTGGGCCTGGCTCCCGGCGGCGACACCCTGCAAAGCCGCCACGACCCGGTGGTGGCGGTCCGCGGTCGCGGCCTTCCCTGTCCTCAGCTCGCGATCCAGGGCCGCCAGGTCGGCCTGCTCGCGCAGCACGACCAGGACGCGCACGGGCTCGTCCGGGGCCAGGCGCGCCAGCTGCGTCTCGAGTCCGGGCGCCAGTTCACCGGCCACCGCAGCGGGGGCGGTCAGCAGCAGGCAGACGAGGACGAACAGGGGGGCGAGTCTCATGGGCAGGATCCTGGGCCTCCGGGAGGGTGTCCGGCGGCGGCCTGACGAGAGATCAGAAAAAGACCGCAGCGAGGTGCGATCCCTTTCCCTGTCAGGCCCCCAGTTGCGCTTTCCTCACTAAGGATACCATAACGGTCGGGGCCGGGGCAATGGGGTCGCGGCCCGGGCCGGCCGATTCCCTACCGGATTTGTCACGAAATCGTGAATGTTCAGTGTTTGCAAGGTGTTGGCGCCTTCCCCTACAATGGCCGCGTATGGGGCCGCGGTTCGGCACGCACCCCCGCTCCGCACGACGGACCAAACCCACCACCGCCTCGAAGGAGTCGCCAGCTTGTCCCGGGCGGATGCCGAGCCGTCGCCGGGCAACCCGTTTTCTGATTCTTCTCGCCAACCAGAAAACACCCGACAAGGAGCCCGACATGAAACGTCGTACCCATGCGCCCTGGCGCATCCTGGTCGTGGCCGGCCTCGTCCTGACCGCCGCGGCGGCCCTGGCGGCGGAGCCGGACGCCCCCCGCCCCTTCGCACCGGTCCAGGACGGCTTCCAGCCCTCCGCCCCCCTCGAACTCCCGTACCATCCGAACCGCGTGCTGGTGAAGCTGACCGCCGACGCCGCCGAGCGCACCGGCCTGGACCTCGCCCGCGACAAGGGCGCAACCGCCGCCGAGCCGCGCACGGGCCTGCCCACGGTGGACGCCCTGTGCGCCGCGGGCGGCGTCAAGCGCATCGAGCGCCCCTGGATCGAGGCCAAGCGGCAGAACCTGGCCGCGGAGTTGGGCCTGGACCGCTGGTACCTGCTGGAGACCGACGGCCGCCAGGACGCCCTGGACCTGGCCCGCCGGCTGGCCAAGGATCCTGAGGTGGAGGAGGCCACCGTCGACTGGCGGGCCTTCCCGGCCGCCGTGCCCTCGGACCCCATGCACTCCCTGCACTGGGGCCACAACAACACCGCCCAGATGCTGAGCTACAACTGGTCGACCCACACCCACGAGGCCGGCTCGCCCGTGGGCACCGTCGGCTTCGACGCCAACGCCCACGCCGCCTGGGACAACAGCCAGGGCTACGGCAACGCGGGCATCGTCATCGCGATCATCGACAGCGGCGTCGAGGCCGGGCATCCGGACCTGCGCCAGGTCGCCGGCTACGACTACGGCGACAACGACAGCAACGCCGACGACAACTCGTCCCAGGCGGGGCACGGCACCGCCTGCGCCGGCGTCGCCGCGGCCATGGCCAACAACGGGCTGGGCACCGCGGGCATCGCCGCCGGCTGCAGCATCATGCCCCTGAAGGTGGCCAACAGCGCGGGCTCGATGTACTTCTCGTCGATCCAGAACGCCCTGTACCACGCCGCCGACAACGGCGCCCACATCGCCAGCATGAGCCTGGGCGCGGCCATCAGCTCGGACGCCGCCACCAACACGGCCCTGCAGTACGCCTACAACGCCGGCGTGACCCTGCTGGCGGCCACGGGCAACGAGAACGCCTCGACCATCAGCTACCCGGCCATCAACCAGTACGTCATCGCCGTGGGCGCGGCCTCGCCCTGCGGCGACCGCAAGCGCTCCTCCAGCAGCAGCGCCGAGGTCAACCCCGGCGTGAACACCGACCCCAACGGCTACACCTGCGACGGCGAGCGGTGGTGGGGCTCGAACTACGGCACCACGACGGTGGGCGCGGCCACCTCGGTCGACATCATCGCCCCGACCATCCTGCCGACGACCGACCTGCTGGGCTCGGCGGGCTACGACGCCAGCGACTACAGCAAGTGGTTCAACGGCACCTCGTGCGCGACGCCGTACGCGGCGGGCGTGGCCGCGCTGGTCAAGGCCGGCAACCCGTCGTTCACGCCGGCGCAGATCCGCGACCGCCTGCGCACGACGGCCCAGGACGTGGTCAGCGTCGAGTCGGGCACCGGCTGGGACCGCTACACCGGCTACGGCATGGTCGACGCCGCCGCGGCGACCGCCGGAGGCTCGACGCCCACCGACGCCATCACCGTGAGCTACCCCAATGGCGGCGAGACCCTGACGGCCGGCGACGCCGTGGCCATCACCTGGAGCTGGACCGGCTCGTTCACCACGGTGGCCATCGAGTACAGCCTCAACGGCGGCTCGGCCTGGACGACGATCACCTCGTCGACCGCCAACGACGGTTCCTACGCCTGGACCGTGCCCTCGAGCGCGACCACCCAGGGCCGGATCCGCGTCTCCGGCGGCACCGCCAGCGACACCAGCAACAGCAACTTCACGATCCAGGTGCCGCAGGGCGGCGGCTACGCCACCCTTCCCTACAGCACCGGCTTCGAGGGCGGCGCGCTGGACCAGTACTGGACGACCGTCTCGACGACCACCGGGCGCATCCTGGTCACCTCGGCCAACACGCCCCACGGCGGCAGCTACCACCTGACCATGGACAGCGCGACCAACGGGACGTACGCCACCAACGAGGCCTGGCTGCGCCTGGACCTGTCCGGCAGCAGCCAGGTCGACCTGAGCTACTGGTGGAAGGACTTCGGCGACGAGACCCACAGCACCGACGGCGTCTACTTCTCCGCCAACGGGGGCAGCTCGTTCGTCAAGGTGCAGAACCTCAACGGCGGCAGCTACAGCAACAACGTGTGGCGCCAGTTCACCCTGGACGTGGACGCCCTGGCCGCGGCCAACGGGCTGGCCCTGACCTCGACGTTCGTGGTCAAGTTCCAGCAGTACGACAACTACCAGATCGCCACCGACGGCATGGCCTTCGACGACGTCGCGGTCACCGGCTCGACGCCGCCCGCGGACGCGGTGACGGTGACCGCGCCCAACGGCGGCGAGACCCTGACGGGCGGCGGCTCGACCGCGATCACCTGGACCTCGGTCGGCGCGTTCACGACGGTGGACATCGACTGGTCGGCCAACGGCGGCTCGAGCTGGACGGCCATCGTCGCCGGGACGGCCAACGACGGCTCCTACACCTGGTCCGTGCCGGAGGTGGCCACGACCCAGGGCCGGGTGCGCGTCAGCGGCGGCACCGCCAGCGACACCAGCAACGCCAACTTCACCATCGAGTACGCACCACCCACGGGCGACTACGCCGCCGTACCCTACGCCACGGGCTTCGAGAGCGCGACCCTGGACCAGTACTGGACCACCGCCTCGACGGCCGCGGGCCGCGTGCTGGTCACCACGGCCAACACGCCCCACGGCGGCAGCCGCCACCTGACCATGGACAGCGCCACCAGCGGCACCTACAGCCTGAACGAGGCGGTGCTGCACCTGGACCTGACCGGGCAGAGCCAGGTGGACCTGTCGTTCTGGTGGAAGGACTTCGGCGACGAGACCCACAGCCAGGACGGCGTGTACTTCTCGGCCAACGACGGTACGAGCTGGGCCAAGGTCCAGGACCTCAACGGCGCCAGCTACAGCAACAACGTGTGGCGCCAGTTCACCCTGGACGTGGACGCCCTGGCGGCGGCCAACGGCCTGGCGCTGACGGGGACCTTCCTCGTGAAGTTCCAGCAGTACGACAACTACCCGATCGCCACCGACGGCATGGCCTTCGACGACGTCGCCGTCACCTTGGGCGGGGGCGGCGGGGGCGGCACGGCCATCACCGCCGAGTCCGAGCCCAACGGCGACATCGCCTCGGCCGACGGCCCGGTGGGTCCGGGCACCGCGGTCAGCGGGGCGCTGTCGTCCAGCAGCGACGACGACTACTTCTGGTTCGACGTCGGCACCGCCGGCAACGTGAACATCAGCCTGGCGATCGGCTCGAGCGCCGACCTGGACTGGTACCTGTACAACAGCTCCGGCACCCAGGTGGCCCGCGGCTACACCACGGCCAACCCCGAGGTGGGCAACTACAACGCCGCGGCCGGCCGCTACTACCTGCGGGTGGACGGCTACCTGGGCGCCACCAGCAGCTACACCGTGACGGTGACCGGCGGGCTGGCCGTGCAGCGGACGGCGCCGGAGAAGACGGACCTGCCCCTGGCCTTCGCCCTGGAGCAGAACGCCCCCAATCCGTTCAACCCGTCCACCACCATCGCCTTCGCCTTGCCCCAGGCCGGACCGGTCCAGCTGCGCATCTACGACCAGCGCGGCCGCCTGGTGCGCACCCTCGTGGACGAGGCCATGACCGCGGGCGCCAAGTCCGTGGTCTGGAACGGCCTGGACGACGGGGGACGGCAGACGCAATCCGGGGTGTACCTGTACGTGATCGAGACCGAGGGCTTCCGCGCGACGCGGAAGATGACCCTGTTGAAGTAGATCGCCCCGACGACGACGGCCGCCGCGCCCGGACCGGGGCGCGGCGGCCGTCGCATCGCTGCCGGCCGGTGCCGGTCAGCGCCGGAACTCGATCTCCCCCATCTTCTGGTCGATGCGCACCCGCAGCACCGGCAGAGGTACCTCGCCGTCGCTGCGGCGCAGCACCGGCAGGGTCAGGTCGTCCGGTAGGTCGCCCACGGCCTCGACCTCGAGGTCGGCGGGCAGGCCGATCGCCATGCCGCCCATGCGCACCCGGAAGCGCGCGTCGCAGTCGTTGCGCCACTGGCCCTTGAGGCCGATGTCGGCGCCGCCCATGCCGCAGTCCACGTCCAGGACCCGGGGCGAGGCGTTGCCCAGGCGCGAGACCGAGACCCCCCCCATGCGGCCGTGCAGGCGCAGGCGCTCCAGGGGCTCGCGCAGGGGGGCGTCCACCGACAGCTCGAAGCCGCCCTGGCGGAAGTCGAAGTCGGCGGTGGTCAGCCACAGGCCGCCGATCTCGGCCTCGCCGCCGCCCTGCTCCAGGCGCACCACCAGCTCGACGGGGACGTCGGCGGGCAGACCGATGGTGATCGACGCGTTGGTATCGCCCCCCATCAGCTGCCTGAACAGGGCCTGCAGGGCCGGCATGGTGCGGCGGAAGGTGATGCGGCTGGTCCAGGAGGAGTCGGGCTGGATCTCGAAGCTCTGGGTCAGGCTGTGGACCTCGCTGTCGAAGCTGGCCCGGGCGCTGAGGCCTTCGCCGGGTGCGGCGGGCTCGAGGATGAACTCGCCCTGGGCCAGGTCCAGGATCACGCGGCCGGGGTGGGTGCGGGTCAGGACCACCGGGTCGTCCACGGTGATGGTCGTGCCCGCGGCGGCGGCGGCGGCGGCGGCCACGGCATCGCGCTCCACCTGCCCGCCCTCGTCGCGGGAGAAGAAGGCCAGGCCCGCCATGACCACGACAAACAGGACCACGAGGCCGATCAGGGCGCCGCAGCCGATCAGCGAGTTCTTGAGGCAGCCGCGGGGGTCGGCCATGGTCGGGCCTTTCGTCGGGGTGATGGCGTCGCACCGGTGCCCATACGGGACGGCGGCGCGCGGGTTGCGTACCCCGCGCCGGACAACCCACCATACTAGCGGAAGAGAGCCCGTCTGGGAATCGTCCACCGCCGGTGAAACGGCCTAGGCCGGATCCCGCCGCAGCATCACCAGGGTGATGTCGTCGCCCACCTCGCAGTCGCCGCGGAACAGCGCCAGGTCGGTCAGGGCGGCGCCCGCGATGTCCTTGAGCGTGGTGAGGCGGCGCTCGGCCACCACCTTGCCGAAGCGGTCCTCGCCGTACTCGTCGTCCTCGGCGTTGACCGTCTCGGGGATGCCGTCACTGAACACCGCGAGGATGTCGCCGGGGCCCATCACCACCTCGCTGACCGAGTACTCGGTGTCCTCCAGCACGCCCACGGGCAGGCTGCCGGTGGCACAGGTCTCGATGCGGCCGTCGGCCCGGATCAGCAGCGGCGGGTTGTGGCCGGCGTTGACGCACTCGACGCGGCCGGTGACCGGGTCGAGGTAGCCCAGGAACGCGGTGGTGAAGCGCACGTAGTCGGTGGTCAGGAAGATCTCGCGGTTCAGCCGGGTCATCAGCGGGCCCGGCGCCCAGCCCTCGCCGATCATGAAGCGGGCCAACGACAGCACCTGCGAGACCAGCAGCGCCGCGCCCAGGCCCTTGCCGGTGACGTCGCCCAGGATGAAGGCCAGGCGCCCGTCGGACATCAGGCGCGCGTCGTAGAGGTCGCCGCCCACCTCGTAGCAGGCCTCCAGGCTGGCCGCCAGCTCCCAGCCCGGCACCGCCGGCAGGTCCGAAGGCAGGATGCGGTCGAGGATCTCGCCGGCGGTGGCCAGCTGCGCGTCCTGGCGGCGCTTCTCCTCCTCCATCTGGTGGTAGCGGCCGTGGGTCAGGGCCACGGCGATGGCGTTGGCCAGGTTGGTGAACGCCCGCAGCTCGTCGCGGCTGATGCGCTTGGCCCGGGTGTCGTCGGCGTAGAGCAGCCCGATCACCTCCTCGTTGTCGAACAGGGGCGCGGCCACCGCGGTGCGGATGCTCTGGCTGACCATGCTCATGGCGCCGTCCATGTCCGGGTCGTTCACCGGATCGGTGGTCAGGAACGAGGTGCGGTGGTGCAGCACGCGGGCCACCATGGTGCGGCTCAGGGCCAGGCTGTCCCCCTGCCGCGCGCCCTTGATGCGCTTGGCCACGATCACCGGGTCGGCCTGCCCCTCCTGCAGCAGCAGGATGAAGCTGCGCTCGGGCTCGAGCGCCGTCTCCACCAGGTCGAGGATGGGTTCGTACAGCTCCTCGGGCGCGCGGGGGATGGTGATCAGGTCGCCGGCGTCGGCCAGGATCTGGAACAGGCGGCTCTGGCGGTCGCGCTTCTGGTGGCGCTCGGCCCGGACCTCCTCCCAGGAGATCTCCTCCTCGGGCACGAGGGTCGCCGACTCGTTGAAGCAGGTCAGGTCCACCGGGTGGGCCCCCTCGACCTGCAGCACGATGCCGGCAAAGTCGATGCGGTCGCCGGCCTGCAGCGCCATGGTGCCGGAGACGGGGCGGCCGTTGACCTTGGTGCCGTTGCGGCTGCCCAGGTCCTCGAGCACCACCTGGTCGCCCTGGCGGTGGAGCTCGGCGTGGCGGCGCGAGACGCTCGCCACCGGCAGGCGCAGACCGGCCTCGGCGCCGCGGCCGACCACCAGCACGCCCTGGCCCACCTCGTGGCGGACCTGCTTCCCTTCCACCGTGCCGACGAGCGTGAACGCCATCGTCAGTCCTCCCGCTGCGCGAACAGGCGCTGCCAGCCCGTGATGATCTCGATGCGGCTGTTGAGGTTCTCCTGCACCGGCACCTGCACGAGCAGGCGTCCCGTGCGCGGGTCCACAGCATAGGTCGGGTAGATGCTGCCCACCACGCCGACGGCCGCCTGCCGGGTGCGGCCGATGGCGATGCCTGCGGGCGTCGCGACGATCTCGGTGGCCTGGACGGCGCCGGTCATGTCCAGGTGGTAGACCAGGTCCCCCCGGGGCGACCACAGCGGCTGGGTGCCGCCCTGGCTGGAGATGCGCCAGCGCCCCCCGTCCTGCCCCAGGGACTCGACGAAGATCTCGCCCTGGCCCGTCTCGTCCGAGACGTAGGCGAGCCAGCGCCCGTCGGGGGAGATCTGGGGCTGGGCCGTGTTGTAGGGCAGGTCGCGCAGGGGCCGCGGCTCGGCGTCGGGGCCGTCCCGCAGCCAGACGGCCATGCGCGAGCCCGGCCCCACCTTGGTGAAGGCCAGCGTGGTCCCGTCCGGGGCGTAGGACCCGCCCATCACGTCGGTGTCCAGCCGGACCATGGTCTCGGGGCGTCCGCCGCCCGCGGCCGGCTGGCGCGCGATGCTGTTGAGCCCCGACTCCTCGGCCACGTACGAGACCCAGCGCCCGTCCGGCGACCACACCGGGTTCATCTCCGAATCGGCGGCGAACGTCAGGCGCGTGGCCAGGGCGCGCTCCACGTCGTGGATCCAGATGTCGTAGGAACCCAGCTGCTCGTCCACCTTGGACATCGCGATGCGCGCGCCGTCGGGCGAGACGCTGAAGCCCAGCAGCCCCGGCACCCGGTCGACCACGGTCTCGCGCCGCTCGCCGTCGATCCAAGCCAGCCGCGAGATGCCCATGGCGCCGCCCTGGCCCACGAAGCAGAGCACGCCGGCGTCGGTCAGGGCGAAGGCGCCGTAGTGGGCGGCCCCGATCGCCAGCACGTCCCCGACCAGGGGCCGCGGCGGCCCGGTGAATTCCAGCGCGCCGGGGTCGAAGGGGCGCGCCATGAGGATGCCCTCGTGGACGTAGGTGAGGTGGCCGGCGGCGTAGCGCGCCCCGGTCTGGGCCGGCATCAGCTCCTTGTCCACGCTGCCGTCGGTGGAACCCACGCGCAGGTTGGCATCGGCCGTGTTGGCGCCACCGGCGGCCGCCCGCTGCCAGGCCAGGTAGACGAAGTGCTTCCCGTCGGGCAGCCACTCGGGGAAGCGGTGGGAGCGGAAGCGCTCGTCCTTGTCCGGGTCGGTGACCGCCACCGGCTCGCCGCCGCTGGCGTCGACCATGAAGATCCCCGCCGAGTGGCTGGGCGTGAAGAGGATCTTGTTCCCGGCGCTCCAGGAGCCGCCCTTGGCGTTCTCGGTGTCGCAGACCGGCACCACCGGACCGCCGCCGGCCACGTCGACGGTGTTCAGCTTGCCCCCGGTGAAGTAGCCCACGCGGCGGCTGTCCGGGCCCCAGAAGGGATACGCGGCGCCGGTGGTGCCGGGGATCAGCTTCACCGCCTCGCCGTCAAGCGCGCGCGTGCCCAGGGTGACCGCGCCGGAGGTGTCCTGCACCACGAATGCCAGCCGTCGGCCGTCGGGCGAGACCACGGGCGGACCGGGATTGCCGGGGTTCAGGTACAGGCCCTGGCCTCCGTCCAGCAGCACGGTGGCCCGCACCAGGCGGGGCGGCACCGGGCGCGGGCCCAGGCGACCGCTGACGCCCAGCCAGCCCACGACCAGGGC
>JACZKN010000106.1 GCA_014859985.1 Candidatus Krumholzibacteriia bacterium
CCACAGCGCCCGGCCGGCCGCGGCGTTCTCGCCCTCGCCGACGGCGAACCCGGACCCGGCCCGGTCGCCCCAGCGCAAGGGGAAGCGCTGGCGCAGCTCGCCCGTGGCGGTCAGGCTCAGCAGGTGGCCGCTGCCGGTGCCGATGGTGATCTCGTTCACCCCGTCGCCGTCCACGTCGGCCACCACCACGGGGCCGGCCAGGCGGGTGGAGTCCGGCAGGGGGAACAGCTCGGCCAGGCGCGCGGGAAAACCGCGCAGGGCCGTCCCGTCGGGACGGCAGGCAAAGATACGCTCCGCGGTCGCCAGCACCACGTCGTGCCGGCTGTCGCCGTCCAGGTCGGCCACGGCGGGTTCGGCCACCAGGGGTGCGGCCGGGTCCGGACCGCTGGTCCGTGCGCCGGCGGCGTCCCAGGCGCCGACCAGGCCCAGGTCGTCGAAGACGGCCACCAGGTCGGGGCTGACGGCCGTCTGCGGCGTGCCGACCAGCGCGCGGTCATAGTCCAGGTCGAAGACGGACACGGCCGCCGAACCCGGGGTCGGCAGGCTGTGCCAGCCCCCGGTGGTGAACAGGATGAAGCGCGGGCCGTCCGGGGCCAGCTGCGTCCGCGGCCGGGCCTCCGACCACCCGCCCGCGACCGTGGCCGCGTCACCCAGGGGGCTGCCGTCGGCCAGGTCGAGGGTCACGAGCCGATCGGGCGCGACCGGCACCATGCAGACGGCCGCTCCGGACCCCGACACCGAAGGGCCGTAAAGCAGCGGGCCGTGGGCCAGGCTGTCCCCCACGTCCACCGTCCAGGCCACCATCGGCAGCCCGGCCGCCGGGAGCGTGAAGAAGGTCACCTGCCCGTCGGTGGTCCCGCACAGCAGGCGCGCCGAGCCGTCGGGCTCGGTCCAGGCCACCGGCGGCCCGGCCAACGGCGCCGTCAGCTGCGCGAACTCGCTGGCAGGACGACCGGCGGGCGCGGCCCAGCGGGGCGCGCCGGCGTTGGTCAGGCCGTTCAAGCCGGTGGGCCAGGGGTCGCCGCTCCAGTCCGCCGGCGCCGCGTCCGCGAAGACCAGCACGGGTGAACCACCCACCACCAGGGGTGTCAGCGAGGACACGTCCAGGGCGCGGGCCCCGGGCTCCCCGCCGCCGGCGGCGGCTTCGGTCTCGCCCACGGGGTCGGCCGACCAGGGGAAGTTCGGCACCACGCCGTCGATGCGCGCGGAGAAGCGCAGCACCGCATCGTTCATCCCGAAATTGCGCACGCCCGTCACCGACAGCCCGGTCCACGAGCGGTCGAACGCGCGGGTGTTGGGGAACCCCTCGGCGAACAGGTCCTGCTGGCCCGTCCGCTCGCTGAACGGGTCCAGGTACGAGCCGTACCAGCCGATCACGTACGAGTCCAGCACGCCGATGTCCTGGATGCCGTCCGCCTCCACCAGGCGCAGGCCGTCGCCGAACGCATTGATGGTGTTGTCGGCCAGGCCCGCCTCGATGCGGTCCATGTTCACGTGCCAGGCCAGCAGCCCGCCCGCGGGCAGGAAGTAGTCGTAGAGCCCCGAGTTTTGCCACTCGCCGTTGCGGTAGCCGGTCAGGTAGAGGATGACGCCGGTGTCCTCGTCGCGTTCGAATCTCAAGGTGTCCCAGGGCGTGGCCGCCGCATCATCCGGTACCCAGCGGTTCTCCAGCAGGAACCACTCGCGGGGCGAGATGCCGCCGCGCAGCGCCTGCGGGTGCTGCAGGTCGAAGTTGCGGTTGGTCTCCCAGTGCCAGCCGTACTGCTCCGCGGTCCGCGGCACCTGCACCGCCGGCAGCGCGCTATCGGTGCTGCGGCTGGTGATCTCCTTCACCTCCAGCCAGCCCAGGAACCACTTGTTCCAGGCCGAGAGCGACGGCGGCAGGACGCCCGTGGCCACCGTCGTCACGAGTTCGCCCTGGTCGTCGTAGGTGCCCAGGGTCACCGGCAGGTTGGTGCCCGAGTCCATCAGGTCCCAGATGCCCACCGAGGGCAGCCCGGTGGCGGTGCTGTACACGTCGGGCAGGCCCAGCGCGTGGCCGAACTCGTGGTAGAAGGCCGCGGCGATGGAACCCGGGTAGCCGTCCTGGTTGGTGGTCTCGGGGATGATGGAGCACTCGCTCAGCAGCCCCCCCGTCAGGGGCTGCGGTTCGCCCAGGGAGATGAAGAATGTGGGGATGTCGTTGGGCGAGTCCCCCAGGACGTCGCTCTGCCAGTCGCTGCCCGAGTGCACGAAGATGATGTAGGTGAACGGGTCGTCGTCGTCGTAGTCCGAGAGGGCCACCCCGTCGGCGGCCGCGCCCTGGTCCGCGACCGTGATCATGTCCCGGACCATCCGCTCCAGCGAATCGATGGTCCAGAAGCCGTCGCGGCCGGGGCCGTAGTCGGCCACGTCGGTCAACTGGTAGCTGCCCTGGTCCGCGTCCGGCAGCACGCGCCCCTCGATGTGCAGCCGCCCGCCGGACTGGTAGCGGTAGTACTCGGACAGCCCGTGCATGTGCGACGCGAAGTAGGCCTTGTCGTGGGGCGGGGGATCGATGGGGATCGGCTCGGGCTCGACCGGCGGCGTGAGCATGAAGCCGCCGTCGGGCGGGATCGTGGTCAGGCCCGGTTCGCGGTTCGTCGCGAACGAGATCCGCACCAGCAGGACCTTCAAGGTGTCGATGCCGTCGTAGGCCTCGGCCTTGGCCGGGTCGGCGCCCAGCAGGGCCGGGCCCAGGCCCCGGCGGGCCAGCAGTTCGCCCGCCCGCCGCGAGACGTGCCTGCCGCCGACCAGGTCGTGCACCAGGTGCCAGCGGCGGTTGACCTCGGCCTGGCGCCGCTGCTCGGCCGCCACGGGAT
>JACZKN010000107.1 GCA_014859985.1 Candidatus Krumholzibacteriia bacterium
CACCGCGACGGTCGGCGGCCAACTCTGCCACGGCGCCCGCTGCGGCGACGTGGCGCCGGTGCTGTTGGCGCTGGACGCCGAATGCGTCATCGCCGACGAGGCCGCCACCACGAACCTGCCCCTGTCCCGGTTCTACCGCCTGGACGGGAGCACGGCCCTGGCCGACCGGCTGCTGGTGGGCCTGGTGCTGCCGCGGGCGGCGCGGCTGCGCCGCTGCCTGGGGCACCGGCACGCGCGTTTCCTGGACGGCGACCCGCTGGCGCAGCTGGCCGTGGGCCTGGACGTGGTGGAGAACCGCATCGTCAACCTGCGCATCGGCATCGGCGCAGCCACGCTCGTGCCCCAGCGGGCGCTGCTGGCCGAGGCGGTGCTCACGGGCCTGGACCCGCGGACGGTAGGCGCGCGCGAGGTGCAGGAGTGCGCCGAGACCGCCGCCGCCGAGATCGCGCCCATCGACGACCACCAGGCCTCGGCGGGCTACCGGCGCGAACTGGTGGGCATCCTGGTCCGGCGGCTGGTGTCGCGGGCGCTGGCCTGGCAGGAGACGCCGGAGCCCGACCGGTACGCCTAGCGGGGCGCGCCCCCGCGGCGGCTCCGGCCCGGGAACCTTCGGGGTTGACGGGCGTTCCGCGCCGGGACACCATGCCGGCACCCCCTGATCGAGGCAGGACCACGACGTGCCCGGCCGACCAGGTTCCGGTGCACACCAACGCTACGGGCGCGCCGCGGGCGCGCCGGGAGGGAACCCATGAGGATCATTGGCACCCGCTACGGTCTGACCCTGGCGCTGGCGGCCCTGGCGGCCATGCTGACCCTGGGCGGCTGCGGCGGCGGCAAGCAGGTCACCCGCACCGACGTCGAGGAGCCGATCGACCTTTCGGGCGAGTGGAACGACGTGGACAGCCGCCAGGTTTCCGCGGCCCTGGTCGCGCAGATCACCGCCAGCCCCTGGGTCGAGGACTTCGCGGCCGAGCAGGGCAAGAAGCCCTACCTGATCGTCGGCACGGTCCGCAACAAGACCACCGAGCACATCCCGGTCAAGACCTTCATCGCCGACCTCGAGCGCAATTTCATCAACGGGGGCCGCGTGCGCGTGGTGGCGTCGGCGGACGAACGCGACGAGATCCGCGGCGAACGCGCCGACCAGCAGGAGTTCTCGTCCGAGGAGACCATGAAGCAGTGGGGGCTCGAGAAGGGCGCCGACTACATGCTGATCGGCGAGCTCAACGCGCTGAACGACCGGGAGGGCGGCGACCAGGTGAAGTACTACCAGGTGGACTGCTACCTGGTGGACCTGGAGGACAACACCAAGGTCTGGGCGGGCTTCGAGAAGATCAAGAAGTTCGTCGGCAGGAACAAGTACAAGCCCTAGACCATGGCAGCACCCCGCACGCCGCACCGTCGTCCGGGGCAGGGCGTCCGCCTGGGCGCCCTGCTCCTGCTGCTTGGCGGCGCCGGCGGCTGCGCCACCTACACGGCCAAGATGGCCGACCTCAAGCCCGAGTTCGCGGCCGGCGAATGGGACGTGGCCCTGGCCACCGTGGAGAAGCAGGCCGGCGGCAAGGACCGGCTGCTCTACTTCCTGGAGCGCGGCCTGATCCTGCACTACGCCGACCGCTGGCGCGAGAGCAACGAGGCCTTCGCGGCCGCCGAGCGCCTGAGCGACGACCTCTACACGAAGTCCGTCAGCGAGGGCGCGTTCTCCCTGGTCGCCAACGACAACGCCATCAGCTACCGGGCCCGGCCCTACGAGCTGGCCATGGTGCCCTACTTCAAGGCCCTGAACTACGCCTACCTGGGCGAGCGCGACGGGGCGCAGGTGGAGGCGCGGCGGGGCAGCCTGCAGATGTCCAGGTACGTGGACGCCACCCTGGGCGGGATCCGCGAACAGGACCGCGACGGGCTGGAGAGCATCCGCAGCGACGCCTTCCTGCTGTACACCAGCGGCATGCTCTACGACTGGGACGGCGAGCTGAACGACGCCTTCATCGCCTACCGCAACGCGGCGGCGGCCTACCAGCAGAACCGGGCGCTGCTGGACCTGGAGATCCCGCCCAGCCTGGCCCGGGATCTCGAGAGGGTGGGCCGGCGCCTCGGCTTCGCCGCCGAACTGGAGCAGGTGCGCGCCGACTGCCCGCACGTCTTCGCGGACCTGCCGCCCGGGGGCGAGGGACCGCTGACCCCGCAGGAACCCGCGGCGGCCGTAGGCTGGCAGCCGGGCACCGGCGAGGTGGTGCTCTTCCTGGAAGGGGGCTTCGTCTCCCCCAAGACCCAGGTGCGCTTCGATTTCCCGGTCTTCGCAGGCGAGGCCTACGCGGACGACGACTACTGGGCCTGGCAGATCTACGGGGGCCTCGGCAACGTGCAGGCCATGACCGCGGGCCACACCATCGAGTACTGGGTGTCGGTGGCTGCGCCCGAACTGCAGGACACGCCCGGCCCGGTGGGCGAGGTGCGGGTCACCGCGGGCACCGCCGCCGGCCACGCCCGCGGCTGGCGCGCGGCGAACCTCTCCCGGGCCGCCCGGATCACCTTCGACGCGGAGAAGCCCACCATCCTCTTCAAGACCATCCTGCGCGGCCTGACCAAGTACCTGGCCAGCCGCGGCGCCAAGGACGCGGGCGGGGACCTGGCCGGCTGGGTGGCCAACATCTTCGGCGCCGTGACCGAGAGCGCGGACACGCGCGGCTGGCTGACCCTGCCCGCGGAGGTCCACCTGGTGAGGCTGAGCCTGCCGGCGGGCGTGCACGACCTGCAGGTCGAACTGGCCGATCGGGACGGACGGGCCATGGGGACGCAGACCCTGGCGGGGGTCGAGGTGCGCGCGGGGGACTGGACGTTCCTCTCGCGGCGGGTGTTCTAGCCGGGGCTGTTCCCGCCAGCCGGGCGCAAGGAACAGGAGCCGGGCCCCGCAGGACCCGGCTCCTTCTGTCTCCAGGGCGCGGCCGGCTAGCGGTAGTCGGCCTTCAGGGCGCCCCAGGTGAGATGCTCGACGGGCACGCCGTTCTCGTCCCAGTTGACCGAGAAATAGGCGTCGGCGAACCATTCCTCGGCCCAGGTGCCGTCGGTGTTGACGTGCATGTAGCCCGGGTGGCTGTCCCCGTAGCGGGCGAAGAACGCGAACGACTTGGTCACGTTCTCCCAGCCAACGATGTAGTCGCCGGCCTGCAGGCCGTAGGTCCGGTCGGAGAAGTCGAAGGTGACGTCGCGGGTCCCGTTGCTGAAGGTGACCAGCTGCTCGACCCGGAGCAGTTCGTTGTAGTCGGTGTCCATCAGCACGCAGGCCATGGTGTCGCCGGCGGCGAGGCAGGTCTGGGCGCCGAACACCAGGCTCGAATCCAGCGTCAGGCGGAAGGTGACGTCCAGCAGCTGGGCCTCGGTGCAATCCACGGAGAACTGCTGGCCGACGTGGACGGCCATGCCGCCGGGGATGTCGCCGACCATCAGGTTGGCGTCGGTGTTGTAGAGACCGGTTCCGGTGGAACACTGGGCAGCGACGCCCGTCGGGTCCGCGATCGCCGCGCCCACCAGGCACAGGGTCAGAACCGCTAGCTTCTTCATGTCGCCCTCCTGGCGCTAGGTTGAATCCATGGGCGTTCCGACCGGGACAGCCGGCCGGATCCGCTCGACCCGGGGATTATCGTCGCCCTGCGGACTGCCTTTAGGGATTACCTGCGGGGAAGCTCCGGTGCCGGGAACGACGCGGCGTCCCAGGGCACGCGAAGCAGCGCCAGGCGATGGGCGAGCAGGTAGCGGGCCAGATAGGTGCGCTGCACCGGGTCCAGGCCCCAGGTCCAGGCCGCCGCGGCGCCGGCTTCCGGTTCCCGGCCCAGGATCTCCCGGTACCCGGCGGCCAGGAAGCCCTCGCCGGTGCCGCCGGCCGCGTCCAGGTAGGCGTCGGTGCCGAAGGCCGCCAGGCGTGCGGCCCAGGGATCCGGCAGGTGGCTCCAGTGCTCCAGGGCCGGCGGCGGCGCAGGACGGCTGCCGCCGGCGGCGAGACGGGCGTACTCCGGGCTCAGGAACATCTCCCAGGCGATGCGGATCCGCTGTTCGGCCGCGAGTGCCGCCCGCCAGCGGTCCAGCTCGTCGGGCTCGGGCGGTCGGCCGACCGCGCGGGGATAGGCGCCGGCGAGCCAGCGCTCCGCATCCGCCGGTCCGGGGCCCGGCCCCGCCGCGAGATCGGCTACGGCCAGGGCCCGCACGGCCCGCGGCCCCACGTTCATGTGCCCGGTCCAGGGGTCGGGCAGGAACTGGCTGGCGGCCGTCGCCGCCAGCCCCATGGCCAAGGCCACCTGCCCCAGGGGCCGGCCCCGGAGCCAGGCCGAGGCCCACACGAACATCCCGGCCAGGGTGAGGCCGAACACCGCCGGATGGGGCCAGTGGAGCAGGGCGAAGACCAGGGCGCAGCAGACGGCGGTGCCGGTCGGGCCCAGCCCCATGGCCCGCAGGCGCCGGGCGGGCACCACCAGGAAGACCGCCAACTGGAGGGCGGCGAACAAAGGGTAGAAAAGGGCCGAGATGCCGACGGCGCGCCAATCCGGGGGGTTGCCCACCGCCAGGCCCGCGGCCACCGGGGCGGCGATCATGACCAGGTCGACGGCGAACCAGCGCCGCGGTGCGGTCGGCGGCACCCAGGTGGGCGTGAATATAGCCGAAGGCCCGAGTGGCGGCGTAGCCACGCGCGGCGGCGTCTCCCATCCACGTCTCGAGCGCTTCGGCCATGCTCGCGTCGTCGCGCACGTCCCGTGCCGCGCCCGCCGCGAGGAGATCTCCCGCGGCCCGGGCATTCCCCCTTCCATGGCCGAAGAGCACGGGCACGCCTGCGGCCGCCGGCTCCAGCACCGAGTGGAGGCCCGCCGCGTGGAACCCCCCTCCCACGTACGCCACGTCCGCCACGGTGTAGAGG
>JACZKN010000108.1 GCA_014859985.1 Candidatus Krumholzibacteriia bacterium
GCCCAGGGCAGCGCCTGCCGCCAGCGCGCGCCGGGCAGGGTCACGGCCGTCACCGCGCCGGAGAAGACCCCCGATTCGGCCGCGGGATTCTCCAGCCGCACCCGCGCCTCGCCGATGTCCCGCAGCCGCTGGCGCGGATCCTTCGACAGGCAGCGCCGCAGCACCTGCTCCACCTGCGGCGGCAGGCCCGCCGGCAAGGTGCTCCACTCGGGCTCGACCTTGAGGATGCCGGCCATGGTGTCGCTGGCGGTCTCGCCGGCGAACAGCTGCTTGCCCGTCAGCATCTCGAAGAGGATCACGCCGAAGGCCCAGATGTCGGTGCGCCGGTCCATCTCCTTGCCGCGGGCCTGCTCGGGGCTCATGTAGGCGGCCGTGCCCATGACGGTGCCGGCCAGGGTCATGGCCGCGGTCATGGTCGGGGCGCTGGAGATGTGGCCTTCGCCCGCGGTCTGGCCCGCGTAGGCCCGGGCCAAGCCGAAGTCCAGCACCTTGACCTTGCCGTCGGGGGTGCGCTTGACGTTGGCGGGCTTCAGGTCGCGGTGGATGATGCCCTTCTCGTGGGCCTCCTCGAGGCCCTCGGCGATCTGGCGTGCCACGTCCACGGCCTCGTCCACCGCCAGGGGGCCGCGCTTGAGGATCTCGGACAGGTCCTCGCCCTCGACCAGCTCCATCACCAGGTAGGTGCACTCGGCGGTGTGCTCGAAGCCGAAGATCGAGGCGATGTTCGGATGGTGCAGCGAAGCCAGCACCTTGGCCTCGCGCTGGAAGCGGGCCAGGCGGTCAGCGTCGGCGGCGAACTCCGGCGGCAGGACCTTCACCGCCACCTCCCGGCCCAGGACCGTGTCCTGGGCGCGGTAGACGGCGCCCATGCCGCCCTGGCCGATCTTCTCCCCGATCCGGTAGTGGGTCAGCATCAGGCCAGGCTGCATGGAGTCTCCATGGTCGATGGGGACGGGGGCAGGTGCGCCCGCGGAACACGTCGGGGCAGGATAACCAAAATCATAGGAAAACGCCCTGAAATTGATGGCTGCCGGTCAAATGGAATGGCCGGGGGCAGGCCCCCGGCCTCTCCGCGCCTAGAACGTCCCGGGGCCGAGGCTCAGCCCTTGGCCGCGTGCCAGGCCGCCAGCGCCGCGGCCTCGCGCTCGGCGCTCAGCCCCGCGCGCTTGGTCACCCCTTCGCGCCGGTCCTCGGGCAGCTCGTCGTACCAGGCAAGGGTGTCCCGGACCGTGTCCACCAGGGGCCGGAAGGTCAGGCCCGCGGCGACGGCCCGGCCGATGCCGCGGCTGCCGAAGCCCGCGTAGTCGCCCTCGGCGGGGATCCAGCAGGGCATGTCCATCCAGGCGCCGATCTCCTGCTCTTCCAGGAAGGCGTTGTCCGCCCAGACGAAGGTGGCGTCGCTGCCCGTGGCCTCCTTGCAGCTCTCGAGCAGGCCCTTCATGGTCAACGGCTGCTCCGGGTGGGGCCCGGTGACGTTGAAGGTGCCGCCGGTGCGCCGCTCCATGCACCGCACCTGGAAAGCCGTCAGGTCGCGGCCGTCGATGATCTGGATCGGGTCGCTGCCGTCGCCGGGCGCCAGCACCTCGCCGCCCTTGCGCACCCGCACCGGCCAGTAGCCGCCGCGGAAGCTGAAGTCCCGGGGCCCCACGATCAGCCCGGGGCGGAAGATGGTGTGGTTGTCCGGGTAGATGCGGCGCACCCGGTTCTCGCACTCGGCCTTGAAGGGGCCGAAGAGCTCGCCGGTGTACTCCAGCTCGTCCGCGTTGGGGGCCTCGCCCACGGGGGTCGTCTCGTCGCCGCCGGGCTGGGAGAAGTCGGTGTACACGGAGATGGAGGAGACGTACATGAAGTGGCCCACCGCCGGCTGCAGCAGCACGGCCGTCCGCTCGACGATCTTCGGGATGTGGGGCCAGATGTCGATCGCCAGGTCCCAGGTGCGGCCGCCGGCGAGCACCTCTTCGAGGGCCTTCAGCCCGTCGGCCGCCTCGGGATCGCGGTCGCCGACCAGGCACTCCACGCCGGGGAACAGCTCGTCCGAGCGGTTGCCCCGGTTGAAAAGGGTGACGGCGTGGCCGCGGTCCAGCAGCGCCTGCACCAGGTGGGGACCGGTCTGGCCGGTGCCGCCCAGGATGAGCACCTTCAGGCGGTCCGGGGCCGCGTCGGCGGCCCGGGCCCAGCCGACCAGCGGCGAGGCGACACCGGACAGGCCGACCGCGGCGCCGGTCAGGGCGGCCGTGCGCAGGAATTCGCGGCGGGTGGTGGCGTAGGTCATGGTTCACTCCCGGAAGGCTGGGCGGCGCCCCGGGGGGCGGGGCCGCGGGCGTCGCGTCCAAGGGCAGGGGCCGGAACGGGTGCTTTACGGGGAGGCGGCCCGGCGGGTTGCGGTCCGGTCAACTGACCAGGGTCAGGATCTCCAGGGAATGGCGGATCTCCTGGCCGATGGCGGCGTGGTGCTTGGCGCAGCCGCCAAGGTCCAGGCCCAGCAGTTCCAGGGCGGCCGGGTTGCAGGCCGCGGGCGGGTGGGCGCCCGGCGCGCCGTAGCCCAGTTCGTAGGCCGTGAAGTCGGCCACGTGGACCAGTGCCGTCAGCTGGGGGTGCTGCTGCGCCGACTCGGGCGTGTGGTGCAGGTGGATGGCCTCGACCACGCTGGGCGGGAAGTTCCAGCCCCGGAACACCGCCTTGGCGATGGTCGCGTGGTTGACCTGGAAGAGCTGGGACTCGGTGTCGTACCACGAGAGGTGCTGCTCCGTGGCCACCTGGCAGAGCTCGGCGAAGTCCTCGGCGAAGTGGCGCTTCTCGATGAGCTTGCCCACGTCGTGGAGCAGGCCCACCACGAAGGCCTCCTCCTGCTGCTTCAGCCCCCGGGCCGCGGCGAACGTCTTGCACCCCGCGGCCACCGCCACGCTGTGGGTCCAGAACTTCGCCATGTCCACGGCGCCGGTGGACGGCTCGTCCTTGAAGTACTCGAAAACGCCGGTGGCCAGGGCCGCGCTGCGCACCGCCTGGAAGCCGAGGATCACCACCGCCCGGGCGATGGTCTTGATCTCCTGCTTGTAGCCGTAGAAGGCCGAGTTCACCAGGTGCAGCACCTTCGCCGCCAGGGCCTGGTCCTGGTTGATGAGCTCGGCGATCTGCGGGACCGCCACCTGGGGATCCTGCATCTTGCGGAACAGTTCCTGGTACACCACCGGCAGGGTGGGGATGTCGACCATCATCCCCTTCAGCTCGCGGGGATGGACGTCGAACAGCGATTTCTTCAGAACGGCGCCCACGCGGTCTCCTCCACGGGCCTCGGTGCCGGGGTTTCGCATTTCCTATCGTCTTGAGGGGGATGGGGTTGAGGTAAATCAGCCGGGGAAGACCAGCCGGGGTTCCCCGGGGGCGCAGGCGCGGACCTCGCCCACCTCGACCGCGCACAGGGCGCCGTGGGCCAGGGCTGCCGCCGCCAGACCGGCCATCCGTCCGGCGGGCACGGCCACCAGCAGGCCGCCGCTGGTCTGGGGGTCGTTCAGCAGGCCGCGCAGGTCCTCCTCTACGCCCTCGCCGTAGCGGACCGAGCCGCCGGTGAAGGCCGCGTTGGACCGGGTGCCGCCGCAGGTGAAGCCCTCGCCGCAGAGGCGGACCGCCCCCGGCAGAAGCGGCAGGCGGGCCGGGTCGATCACCAGCTGCACCCCGGAGCCCGCGGCCATCTCCAGGGCGTGGCCGGTCAGGCCGAAGCCGGTGATGTCGGTGGCGGCGGAGGCCCCGTGCTCCCACAGCACGGCGCCGCAGCGGTTGAGCGCCGTCATGCAGCCGACCAGGGCGGCGTAGCCGGCCTCGTCCAGGCGGCCCTTCTTCAGGGCGGCCGCCAGGGCGCCGGTGCCCAGGGGCTTGGTCAGGATCAGCCGGTCGCCGGGCCGGGCGGTGCAGTTGCGCAGGATGCGGTCCGGGTGCACCAGGCCGGTCACCGAGAGGCCGAACTTCACCTCGTCGTCGCGCACCGTGTGGCCCCCGCCCACGGCGCAGCCGGCCTCGCGGCAGACCTCGCCCGCACCGGCGAGGATCTCGCCCAGCGCGGCGTTGGGCACGCCCGCCGGGGGGTAGCCCAGCAGGTTCAGCGCCACCAGGGGCACCCCGCCCATGGCGTAGACGTCGCTCAGGGAGTTGGCCGCGGCCACGCGGCCGAAGGTGCGCGGGTCGTCGACGACCGGGGTGATGAAGTCGGCGGTCGCCACCAGGGCGCGCTCGGCGTCCAGGCGGTAGACGGCGGCGTCGTCCGACGTCTCGAAGCCGACCAGGATGTCGGCCGGGGCGGCGGCGCGGATGGTGGCGAGGATCTGGTCCAGGTCCCCCGGACTCAGCTTGGCTGCTCAGCCCGCGCTCTTGGCGAACTTCGTCAGGTGGATCTTCTCCGCGTTCGGCATGGACACCTCCTTCCTCGCGTCAGGTTCGCAGCGGCAGGGGCCCGCGTCAACCGGCCGCCGGTCCGTCCTTGGCCTCCAGCTTGGCCCAGGTGTCCTTCAGGGTGACGGTACGGTGGAACACCGGCCGGCCCGGCCGCGAGTCCACCGGATCGACGAAGAAGTAGCCGTGGCGCATGAACTGCACCCGGTCTGCGGCCTGCAGCTGCCCCAGCCCCGGCTCCAGCTTGCAGCCCTCGAGGATCTCCAGCGAGCCCGGATTCAAGTTGGCCAGGAACCCCGCGCCCTCCTCCGGGAACGGTTCGCGGAACAGGTGGTCGTAGAGGCGCACCTCGGCCTCATGGGCGTGCCCGGCCTCGACGAAGTGCAGGGTGCCCTTGACCTTGCGGCCGTCCGGCGACTCGCCGCCGCGGCTGGCGGGGTCGTAGGTGCAGCGCAGCTCGACCACGTTGCCGGCCGCGTCCTTGACCACCTCCTGGCACCGGATGAAGTAGGCGTGCTTCAGGCGCACCTCGCCGCCGGGCTTGAGCCGGAAGAACTTGGCCGGCGCGTCCTCCCGGAAATCGTCCTGCTCGATCCACAGCTCGCGTGAGAAGGGGATCTGCCGCGTGCCCCGGGACGGATCCTCGGGATTGTTCTCGGCCTCGAGCCACTCGACCTGGCCCTCGGGGTAGTTGGTGATGACCACCTTCAGGGGCCGCAGCACCGCCATCACGCGGTCGGCGGTGCGGTTCAGCTCGTCGCGGATGCACCATTCGAGCAGCGCGTAGTCCACCGTCGAGTTGCGCTTGGCCACGCCCACGCGCTCGCTCAGCTGGCGGATGGCCGACGGCGTGTAGCCCCGGCGGCGCAGGCCGCGGACCGTCGGCATGCGCGGGTCGTCCCAGCCGGAGACGTGGCCCTCCTTGACCAGCTGCAGCAGCTTGCGCTTGCTCATCACCGTGTAGGTGAGGTTCAGCCGCGCCATCTCGATCTGCTGCGGCCGGTGGGGCACCGGCAGGTTCTCGATGAACCAGTCGTAGAGCGGCCGGTTGACCTCGAACTCCAGGGTGCAGATGGAGTGGGTGATGCCCTCGATCGCGTCCGACTGCCCGTGGGCGTAGTCGTACATGGGGTAGATGTTCCAGGCACTGCCGGTGCGGTGGTGGGGCATGCGCTTGATCCGGTACAGCAGCGGGTCGCGCATCTTCATGTTCGCGTGCGCCATGTCGATCTTCGCGCGCAGCGTATAGGCACCCTCGGGGAACTCGCCCGTGCGCATGCGCTCCAGCAGGTCCAGGCTCTCGGCGGCCGGCCGGTCCCGGTCGGGGCTGGGCCGGCCGGCGACCTTCACCGTGCCGCGCCACTCGCGCACCTGCTCCTCGGTGAGCGAGCACACGTAGGCCTTGCCCTGGCGGATCAGGTGCTGCGCCCACTCGTACAGCTGGCCGAAGTAGTCGGAGGCGTAGTACTCGCGGTCCTCCCAGTCGGCGCCCAGCCAGCGGATGTCGTCCTTGATGGCGTCGACGTATTCCACGTCCTCCTTCTCGGGGTTCGTGTCGTCGAAGCGCAGGTTGAACTTGCCGCCGAACTCCCGGGCGATGCCGAAGTTGAGGGCGATGGCCTTGGTGTGCCCGATGTGCAGGTAGCCGTTGGGCTCGGGCGGAAAGCGCGTGTGCACCCGGCCCCCGTTGCGGCCGGCGGCCAGATCGGCGCGGACGCGGGAGCGGATGAAGTCGAGGTTCTCGTCGTCCGCGGGGGCGGCCGGGGGGGTGCGGTCGTCGGTCATGGCGCGCTTCTTCTTTGGTCCGGGTCGGTTCGTGGGGGAGCTGCGCCGTGCCAGGTCGCGCGAAGGCTCCGGGGAAGCTCCCAAGCTAATCGGGACCGTGGGGCTTGTAAACCCCGTGGCCGGCCGCCATGTCCCGGGTCGATTCGGGAATGACAGGAGCAATTCAGTGTGTTATCTCGAAGGGGGAATTGCCGAGACGGCTGGAGGAGCCGCGCCACCCTGGAGAGTCCGTGTTGGCCAAGAGCAGCGATCGGGTGCACCGCGCCGTGCTGGGGATACTGGGTCTGACGACGGCCGCGTCCGTGGCCTGGGTCCTCTGGCAAGGGCACGACTTCTACCGGACCCCCCTGGCCGACCGCCCCCACCACGCCGATTTCCGCGACTTCCGGCCGGCCGGCCGCATCGGCCACGGCCTGGGCATCGTCGGTAGCGCCATGGTGCTGCTGCTGCTGTTGTACTCGCTGCGCAAGCGCTGGAAACCGCTGGCCCGCGCCGGACCGCTGCGCTATTGGCTGCGCTACCACATCTTCCTGGGCGTGGCCGGTCCCGTGCTCATCACCCTGCACACCTCGTTCAAGGTGGACGGGCTGGTGGCCGTCAGCTACTGGTCCATGGCCGCCGTCGCCCTCAGCGGCGTCTTCGGCCGCTACCTGTACCAGCAGATCCCGCGCAACGTGCTGGGCGAGGCGCTGGCTCCGGAGGCCGTGGAGCAGCGCAACGAGACCATCCTGGTGGACCTGGCCGGCCGCTGGGGTGCCGACCAGAAGGCCCTGGACGCCTTGGACCGCCTGGCCTTGGGCGCCCTGGAGGGCCGGCCCGTTCCGGCCGCGCTGCTGGTCCTGCCGGCGGTGAACCTGATCCTGGCGCGTCGTTTGCAGAAATGGTCCCGGGCCCACGGTATGCCGGCGGACGGGGAGCCCCGGGACCTGGCCCGCCAATGGGTGCTGGCAGCCCGGCGGCTGCACGTGTTCCACCTCGTCCGGGACCTCTTCCACTGGTGGCACGTGTTCCATAAACCCTTTGCGATCATCATGATCCTGGTGATGTTCGTGCACGTGGCCGTGGCCGTGGCCCTCGGCTACACCTGGATCCTGGGCTCCGGAAGTTGAGCCATGAACGGCCGTGGGCGGCACCGGTTTGACCGTGCAAAAAACGAGACAACCCGTCTCGTTTTTGTCCTCCTGTGCCTGGCAGCGGGGCCGGCCGCCGCGCAGCTTTCGCCCGGTCCCCTGAGCCGGGCCCACGAGAAGTTCGACGGCCTGCGCCAATGCGGCAGCTGCCACGCCTTGGGCAACCGCGAGGTCCAGGCCAAATGCCTGGAGTGCCACCGCGAGATCGCCGCCCAGCGCGACGCCGGCCGGGGCTTGCACGCGCAGGCGGCCTACGCCCGCTGCGTCGACTGCCACGTGGAGCACCAGGGCCGCGACTACGAACTGGTGCACTGGCCCGACGGCCGCGATCGCTTCGCGCACGACCAGACCGGCTTCGTCCTCGACGGCAGCCATGCCGGCAAGGACTGCCGCGCCTGCCACACCGTGCGCTACCAGGCCGACCCCGCGGCCTTGCGCCGCGCCGACAAGGACCTGCACCGCACCTACCTGGGCCTCGAGCCGGCCTGCCAGGCGTGCCATCAGGATCCCCACGCCGGCCAGTTCAAGCAGGACTGCACGACCTGCCACGACACGGCCAAGTGGAAACCGGCGCCGTTGTTCGACCACGCCCGAACCGCCTATCCTCTGACCGGTCGGCACGCCCAGGTGGCCTGCGCCTCCTGCCACAAGCCGGCCGAGCCGCCCCAGGCGGTGCTCTACAAGGGGCTGCCCCACGACACCTGCGTCGACTGCCACCGCGACCCCCACGCCGGGGCCCTGGGGCCGCGCTGCACCGACTGCCACGGCACCGACGGCTGGAAGCTGATCCGGGGCGCCGGTTTCGACCATGACAGGACCCGCTACCCGTTGCGGGGCCGCCACGCCAAGGTGGCCTGCGCCGGCTGCCACCAGCAGAGGGGTCCCAAGCCGGCCTTCACCCGCTGCGCCGACTGCCACCGGGACGAGCACGGCGGCCAGGCCCGCGGCCGCCCAGGCTGGCAGGCCTGCGAGCGTTGCCACACGGTCGAGGCATTTCGCCCGGCCCGCTTCGGCCTGGCCGACCACGACACCACGCGGTATCCCCTGCAGGGAGCCCATCGGGCCGCGCCCTGCGGTTCGTGCCACAAGGCGGCCGCGGCCGCCTTGTGGC
>JACZKN010000109.1 GCA_014859985.1 Candidatus Krumholzibacteriia bacterium
GGAGGTCATGGACGTGGCGGCGCCTTGCGTGCCCACCGGCCTGGCGGCCGGGCGCATCGTTCCGGCGGAGAACCCGCGCACGGTGTGCGACGGCCTGCGCACCTCCCTGGGCGAGAAGACCTTCGCCGTCATCCGCGAGCAGGTGGCCGCCATCTGGACCGTGGACGACCCGGCCACCGTCGCGGCGATGCGCCTGATCTGGGAGCGCATGAAGATCATCGTCGAGCCGTCGTCGGCCGTGTGCCTGGCGGCGCTGCTGCAGCACCCGGACCAGGTGCGCGGCCGGCGCGTGGGCATCATCCTCTCCGGCGGCAACGTGGACCTGGACCACCTGCCCTGGCTGGCGCGGCCGTGAACGAAGCGGCCGACCGCAGAACGAAAGGACACCCCGTGATCCGCAGCCTCCTCTGCACGCTGCTGGCCCTGTGGACGGCCGGCGCCGCGGCCCAGCCCGGGCCCTGCGCCCTGCCCGAGAACGCCCAGTTCGACTTCTGGCTGGGCACCTGGGACGTCAGCACCGGCGGCACCGTGGTCGGCCGCAACGTCGTGGCCCGGGAGCTCGGCGGCTGCACCGTCACCGAGAACTACCGGACCCTGAACGGGCCCTACGAGGGGCGCAGCTTCAGCTGGTACGACCCCGTCAGCGGGCGCTGGCAACAGGTCTGGGTGGACAACGGCGGCACGCGCCTGATGCTGTCGGGCCGGCTGAAGGACGGCAGCATGGTGCTGACGGGCGAACGCACCCTGCAGGGCGCGACCGTCAGCGACCGCATCACCTGGACCCCCAACGCCGACGGCACCGTGCGCCAGCACTGGGAGCAGTCCCGGGACGGCGGCATCGGCTGGGGCACGATCTTCGACGGCCTCTACCGGCGAGCCGAGCCGTGAGCGGGGCGGCGCCGCACACCACGCGGATCCGCGTGCGCGGCTACCACCTGGACCTCTACGGCCACGTGAACAACGCCCGCTACCTGGAATTCCTGGAGGAGGCCCGCTGGGGCTTCATCGAGTCGGCCCGGGGCCTGGAGTGGTGGCACGACCAGGGGCTGGGCTTCGTGGTGGCGTCGATCACCATCAACTACCGCAAGCCCGCGGGGCTGGGCACGGACCTGGAGATCCGCTCGGCCGTCGCGCGGCTGGGCGGCCGCAGCGCCGTCATCCACCAGGACGTGGTGGACACCGGCAGCGGCGAACTGGTGGCCGACGCCGACGTGACCTTCGTGGTCGTCTCCCTGGAAACCGGCCGCCCGGTGGCCCTGGCGGGCGAGCTGCGCGCGGCCCTGGGCGGAAAGGACGCGCCGTGAACGGGGGCGGCCGCTTCGCCTCCCTGCGCACGGTGGGCCCGGGCATTCTCTTCGCCGGGGCCGCGATCGGCGTCTCGCACCTGGTGCAGTCCACCCGCGCCGGCGCCGGCTGGGGCTTCGGCCTGGCCTGGGCCGTGGTGCTGGCCATGGTCTGCAAGTACCCGTTCATCGAGGCCGGGCACCGCTACACCGTGGCCGCGGGCGAGAGCGTGCTGGAGGGCTACCTGCGCCTGGGCCGCGGGGCCCTGGGCCTGTTCATGGCCGTGGTCGTGGGCAGCGCCTTCATCACCATGGCGGCGGTGACGGCGGTGACGGCGGGGCTGGCCGGCGCCCTTTTCGGCTTGGACTGGTCCCTGCCCGCGCTGAGCGCCGCGGTGCTGGGCGTGGCCCTGGCCATCTGCGCGGTGGGCCGCTACCGGACCCTCGACACGGTGATGAAGGTGATGGTGCTGGTGCTGGGGTTGCTGACCCTGGTGGCCGTGGCGGTGGCCGCGGCGCACGGCCCGGTGGGCGTGCCCGACTTCGCGGCGCCCGCGGTGTGGTCGGCGGCGGGGCTCACCTTCCTGCTGGCCTTGATGGGCTGGATGCCCACGCCCCTGGACGTGGCCGTGTGGCCGTCCCTGTGGATCCTCGAGAAGGCGCGCACCAGCCGCCGGATGCCCACCATGAGCGAAGCGATGGTCGACTTCCACCTGGGCTACGTGATCACCGGGGTGCTGGCCCTGGCGTTCCTGTCCCTGGGCGCGTTGGTGATGCACGGCACCGGGCGCGAATTCCCGGATTCCGCCGTCGCCTTCGGCCGCCAGCTCGTGGACATGTACGCCGCCACCCTGGGCGGGTGGAGCCGCTGGGTCATCGCCCTGGTGGCCTTCATCACCATGTTCTCGACCACGCTGACGGTGCTGGACGGCTACGCCCGTACCCTGGCCGGGGGCCTGGGCCTGCTGGCCGGAAGGGACCAGGAGCAGCGCCGGCGCGACGGGTTTGTGCTGATGCCCGTGGTGGCGGGCCTGGGCCTGGTGGTCATCGCCTTCTTCCTGACGGGCATGCGCCTGCTGGTGGACGTGGCCACGGTCCTGGCCTTCCTGGCGGCGCCGCTGCTGGCCTGGCTGAACATGAAGGTGGTGCGCGGGCCGAAGGTGCCGCCGCAATACCGGCCGGGGCGAGTGCTGACCGCGCTCACCTGGGTGGGCCTGACGTTCCTGGCCGGGTTCGGCCTGTTGTGGGTCTGGGTGCGCTGGCTGCGCTGACCGGGCAGGGCCCCCCGGGGGGCCCTCAGCGGTAGGTGGCCTTCAGGCCGCCCCAGCTGGCGCCCTCGGCGGGGACCGCGCCGCAACCGCCGCCCTCGGTCAGCTCGACCTTCGTGATCCAGTGGGACGGCGGGGGGACCAGATCGACAGGCGCTACCGTGCCGTAGACATCGACCGTCCGCCCGACCAGTTCGCCGATGGGCGCGCCCAGCAGATCCGCGAGGGATTCCGGGGTGTAGACGACATTCGAGATCGCCTCGGTCCAGCAGTTCTCGGCGCAGGCGGCGAAGGTGTAAAGGGGGTACTCGGGCGTGCTGTAGTCCGGATCCGGCACGATCGTTCCCCGCAGGAACGGCACTTCGGTGCAGGAGACGAGGGTCCGGGGCGGATGGCCGTTGCCGGAGAACATCAACGGCTCAAGCGAGCCATCGGGACGAACGACGAAGGGCACGTAGCGGAACACCGCCGCCTCGGGGGGCGCGGGCAGCAGCACGCTGGCCCGGAACGACCAGCCGAAGGCTTCGGCGTTCTCGTAGATCTCCACGGCCACGGGTTCGTCAGGGACCAGTTCCGACGGCAGGCAGACACCGACAGCCTCCCGCCGGAACACCAGGCCGGCGATCTCGCCATCGACGTCCGGATTGTAGGGGCCATTCGCAGAAACGTGGTGCACACCGTCTTCGCAATAACCTCCCGCGGCGCCGACCAGCGCGTCTGCTCCGGTCGCCCAGCCCGCCGCCCCAAGCCCCATGAAGACCGCAATCAGGGTCCGCTTCATGCTGTTCCCCCTCCCGTCCATCGTCGCACCCCTAGAAGATACCACATTCGAGGGGGGGGGGGCGCAAGCGCTGGTTTGTTTCAGCCCTGCCCCCCATGCACCAGCGGGCCGGGCGTTCCTGGCGGGAGTCAGCGCTCCGGCGGCAATGGTCTCATGCCAAGTCGGGTGAGCTTCCATCCCTCGCCGTCGTGCGTGAACCAGAAAACCGGCCGTGTGTGCTGCGTGCGGGCCGTAATGTCCCACAACACCTCGCGGCTGAGGAGCCGGCCGTTCAGTGCGGTGCTCAGGGCGATGCCGCGCACGGACTCCAGATCCTCGTCCGGTCCGCGGGCCGGTTCGAAATGGGACCTCAGGCTGTCCCACACGGCAGCCGGCATGTCTCCCTGGAAAAGGACTCCGGCGTGGCGGTAACGGTCGTCCGGCGCCGCCGGGGGCGACAGCTCGCGGAGGAAGGGGGCCGGACCCAGTGCGCGGCACACTTCGGGCGTCGAGTCGGTGCATTCGGCCGTCGTGTTGCCGAATGCGTATACCAGGTTCAGGGTGCCGGCCGTCGGGTGGCCGTCGTGGCAGGCCGGCGTATAGGCGCTGCCCCGCGCTGCCTCGGCTGCCAAGCGCGTCAGCAGCGGGTGCGCCGATTGCGTTGCCGTGATGTCCTGGATTCGCCCGTCGGGCAGGATCTCGACCCGCAGGTGCACATCTCCCTCGATACGGCTCATGACCACGATCGGATCCCAGGCGGGAATCACCGTGTCGATCATGGCCGGAGCCGCGTCACCGCCGACCACGTCGACCGGGGTTGGGGACGCCGGGATCGCCGCCTGGACACTGAGGGCAACACCGACGACGAGGACGATCCGCTTCGCCATGAGAACCTCCAGCGACTTGCCGTTCATCCCGCGGAGTATAACGCAAGCCCCCCGGGGTGAGAACACTCCGGGGGGCCGATCCGTGCGCGCACATGCGGACTGCCGCAGCTAGCCCTTGTGGCCATGCATCAGGTGGTCGAAGGCCTCCTTGAGCCCCTTCTGCAGCGCCTGCACGTCCTTGGCCGACCACTTGTCCTGGTCCTCGCGGATGAACGACGTCTTGTCCACGCGGTTGTCGAAGCGGCCCAAAGGCAGGTGGAACGCCTTGCCGTCCCGCTCGACGCGCACCGTGTCCGGCTTGTCCGACTGCTCCAGCAGCCAGGCCATGTCGTCGCAGCCGTAGTCGCCGTACATCACGGCCATGGGCACGCCGTGGTGCAGGATGCTGCCCGGGTCGTCCGGGTCGGTGCGGGCGGTGTTCTTGCGCCGCGACTCCTCGGGCGTGACCCAGATGTAGAGGATCGAGGCCTTGGCGAGGATTGCCGGCGAGAGCTGGGCCAGGCTGTGCTTGTAGCCGAACGGCCGGGGCAGGGGCATCGGCGAGCCGTCGGCGCCGCCGCGGGCGAACTCGATGACGATGGTCTTGCCTTCCAGCGTGCTCGGCACCTGGGCCACCTTGTCCTTGAGCAGCGTGCGCGCCTCGGCCTCGATGGGCGCGGCGATCTCCTTGCGCAGGGCTTCGGGCAGCTTGCCCAGCACCGGCTCGCCGCCGCAGCGCTGCCGCGCCCGGTCGATGCGGTCGAAGAGCCACAGGGCCGCCGACTCGGGGGCGGGCCGGCGGCCGGCCACCACGTCGTCGTAGTCCTCGTTCATCAGCTCGATCAGGGCCAGCCAGTCGACGGGGTTGCGGAAGGGCAAAGCCGGCGAGATGAAGAACGCGCCCTCGTGGCCGCGGGCGGTCAGTTCGTCGCTGACGCGCCGCATGATGTGCACGTAGGGGAAGTCGTCCAGCTGCACCGTGTGGCCGATGCCGAACTGCTCGTGGCACTGCTCGGGAGTCAGGCTGGCCAGGTAGCGGCGGGCCTCGGACTTGCCGCTGGCGGGCAAAGCCAGCAGCAACAGGACATCGATGTGCTTGGGCATGGGTCGTCCTTTCGGGCGGTGGCAGACGGGGGCGCATTCTCGCGCAATTCTCGCTCAATCCGCCATTAAACGTCCAACGGGGCCAAAGGTCAAGGCGGTGTGGGCGCGACCGTCCGCGGGCGGCCCGCCCCTGGCGGCGAACGGTGTTTGGGGCTTCATTTTGGACGCTCCATCTCCCCATTCGATTCCGGCAAGGGAGGCATTGATGAAGACCATCCTGGCGGTGGTGGCGATCCTGGCGGCCGGCCTGGCGGCGGCGGCCCCGGCGGCCCTGGTCGAGCAGACGGTCACCTACGAGCACGCGGGCACGACCCTGGAGGGCCTGCTGGTCTACGACGACGCCCTCGAGGGCCAGCGTCCGGGCGTCCTGGTGGTCCACCAGTGGCTGGGCCTGACGGACAACGAGCGCATGCGCGCCCGCATGCTGGCCGAGCTGGGCTACGTGGCCCTCGCGGCCGACGTCTACGGCCAGGGCGTGCGCCCGGCCAACGTAGAGGAGGCCCAGGCCGAGGCGGGCAAGTACTACGGCGACCGCGCCCTTTTCCGGGGGCGCCTGCAGGCCGGCCTGGCGCAGCTGAAGGCCCTGGCCCTGGTGGACCCGGACAAGGTGGCGGCCGTCGGCTACTGCTTCGGCGGCGGCGGCGTGCTCGAGCTGGCCCGCAGCGGCGCCGATCTGGCCGGGGTGGTCAGCTTCCACGGCAGCCTGGACTCGCCCCTGCCGGCGGGGCCGGGCGGCGTTAAGGCCGCCGTCCTGGTCTGCCACGGGGCGGTCGACCCCTACGTCAAGCCCGAGGCTGTGCAGGGCTTCGTCCAGGAGATGGAGACGGCCGGCGCGGACTACCAGCTGATCATGTACGCGGGCGCGGTGCACGCCTTCACGCAGAAGGGCGCCGGCGACGATCCGTCCCGGGGCGCGGCCTACGACGCGGCGGCGGACCGGCGCTCGTGGCGGCACATGCAGGACTTCTTCGCCGAGATCTTAGAGTAGGCCCGGCAGCGCGGCAGCAGGAAGGGCGCGGCCCCGCGGCCGCGCCCTTCTCCTTGCCGTCACCGCGCCCCTAGTCCCCCTTGAGCGCCCCCCGCATGTACTCCCGCCGCATCAGCGCGATGTTCTCGATGGAGATCTCCTTGGGGCAGACCGCCTCGCACTCGCCGTGGTTGGAGCAGTCGCCGAAGCCCTCCTGGTCCATCTGCGCCACCATGGCCAGGGCCCGCCGCCCGCGCTCGAGCCCGCCCTGGGGCAGGCGGGACAGCTGGCTGATCTTGGCGCTGACGAACAGCGAGGCCGAGGCGTTGGGGCAGGCCGCCACGCAGGCGCCGCAGCCGATGCAGGACGCGACGTCCATGGCCTTGTCGGCGTAGTACTTCGAGACCGGCACCGCGTTGCCATCGGGGGCCGAGCCCACGTTGGCCGACACGTAGCCGCCCTGCTGCTGGATGCGGTCGAACGCGGTGCGGTCGACCACCAGGTCCTTGATGACGGGGAAGGGCCCCGCGCGGAACGGCTCGACGGTGATGGTCTCGCCGTCCTTGAACCCGCGCATGCGCACCTCGCAGGTGGTCGTCGCGGCGTGGGGCCCGTGGGCCGTGCCCTTGATCACCAGGCCGCAGGTGCCGCAGATGCCCTCGCGGCAGTCGCTGTCGAACTCGACTGCCTCTTCGCCCTTCTTCACCAGATCCTCGTTCAGGATGTCGAGCATCTCGAGGAAGGACATCGCCGGCTGGATGTTCTGCACCGTGTAGTCGACGAACTTCCCGGTCTTGGCGCCCCGGGCCTGCCGCCAGATCTTCAGGTGGATGGTCATACCCTTGTCGCTCATGGCCAACCTTCCTCTATTTGTAGGACCGGGTCTTCAGTTCCACGTTCTCGAAGGCCAGGTGCTCCCTGTGCATGACCGGTTCCCGGTTCTCGCCGGTGTACTCCCAGGCCGAGACGAAGCAGAAGTTCGCGTCGTCCCGCTTGGCCTCGCCGTCGGGGGTCTGGTGCTCGTTGCGGAAGTGGCCGCCGCAGGACTCCTCGCGCATCAGGGCGTCGCGGGCCATCAGTTCGCCCAGCTCCAGGTAGTCGGCCAGGCGGGCCGCCTGCTCCAGCTGCTTGTTCAGGTCCGCGTCCGTGCCCGAGAGGGCCAGCTCGTGCCAGAACTGCCCGCGCAGCTCGCCGATGCGCGCGATGGCCTCCTTGAGGCCGGCCGCGTCGCGGGCCATGCCCACCTTGTCCCACATGATGCGGCCCAGGTCCCAGTGGATCTCGCGCACCGTGCGGTGGCCCTTGATCGCCAGCAGCCGGCCGATGAGACCGCGGACGTCGTTCTCGACCGCCGCGAAGGCCGGGTGGTCCGTCTTGACCGCCTGCAGCTTCGCCCCGGCCAGGTAGCTCGCGACCACCCGCGGCACCACGAAGTAGCCGTCGGCCAGGCCCTGCATCAGGGCGCTGGCGCCCAGGCGGTTGGCGCCGTGGTCGGAGAAGTTGGCCTCGCCCGCGACGAACAGGCCCTCGATGGTCGCCTGCAGGTTGTAGTCCACCCACAGGCCGCCCATGGTGTAGTGCGGCGCCGGGTAGATCATCATCGGCACCTGGTAGGGGTTGTCGCCGATGATCTCCTCGTACATGGAGAACAGGTTGCCGTAGCGGTCGGCCACCACGTCGCGGCCCAGGCGCTGGATCGCGTCGCCGAAGTCCAGGTAGACCGAGTAGGGCGACATGTAGGCGTGCTTGCCGGCGTCGCACTCCACCTTGGCCGCGCGGGCCGCGATGTCGCGGGGCACCAGGTTGCCGAAGGCCGGGTAGCGGCGCTCCAGGTAGTAGTCGCGCTCGGCCTCGGGGATGTCGCTGGGCCGGCGCGTCTCGCCGGGCTTTTTCGGCACCCACACGCGGCCGTCGTTGCGCAGCGACTCGCTCATCAGGCTGAGCTTGGACTGGTAGTCGCCCATGTGCGGCACGGCGGTCGGATGGATCTGGGTGTAGCAGGGATTGCTGAACAGGGCGCCGCGCCGGTGGGCCCGCCAGATGGCCGTCGCGTTGCAGTTGACGGCATTGGTGGAGAGGTAGTAGACCGGGCTGTAGCCGCCCGTCGCCAGCACCACCGCGTCGGCGGCGTAGCGCTTGATCTCGCCCGTCGTCAGGTCGCGGGCGATGATGCCGCGCGCCCGGCCGTCGACCAGCACCAGGTCGAGCATCTCGTACCGGGGGAACATCTTCACGGTGCCGGCCTGCACCTGGCGGCTGAGCGCGCTGTACACGCCCAGCAGCAGCTGCTGGCCGGTCTGGCCCCGGGCGTAGAAGGTGCGGCTGACCTGCACGCCGCCGAAGGAGCGGTTGGCCAGGGTCCCGCCGTACTCGCGGGCGAACGGCACGCCCATCGCCACGCACTGGTCGATGATCCCGGTCGAGAGTTCGGCCAGGCGGTAGACGTTGGCCTCGCGGGAGCGGTAGTCGCCGCCCTTGATGGTGTCGTAGAACAGGCGCTCGATGCTGTCGCCGTCGTTCTGGTAGTCCTTGGCGGCGTTGATCCCGCCCTGGGCCGCCACCGAGTGGGCGCGCCGGGGCGTGTCCTGGATGCAGAAGTTCAGCACGTTGTAGCCCAGCTCGCCCATGGTCGCGGCGGCGCCGCCGCCCGCGAGGCCGGTGCCCACGACGATGACCGTGAACTTGCGCCGGTTGCCGCCGGGGGCCACCAGCGGGTTGTCCATCTTGTGGCGCTCCCACTTCAGGGCCAGCGGCCCGCCGGGGATCTTCGCGTCGAGTTTGCGGTTGGTGCTCATCCTAGTGACCTCCCGGCTGGGTCAGGTGCATGTAGATGGGCAGGATGATGTACCCGACGGCGATCACCACGGCCACCACCCGGGCCAGGTTCTCCAGGAGCGGCAGGTACCGGTCGTTGGCCCAGCCCAGGGACTGGAAGGCGCTCCAGAAACCGTGCCGCAGGTGCAGGCCCAGCAGGATCATGGAGACCACCGTGAAGATCACGAAGCCCAGGCTGGCGAAGACCTCGTCCACCACCTTGTACAGGTCCTTGTAGCCGTGCTCGTCCAGGGTGTGCGGGTTGCCGCCGTTGAACTTGAACAGGAAGATGTGGCCGATGATAAAGACCAGCAGGATGGCCCCGGTGTAGATCATCGACCTGGAAGCGAGGCTCTTGCGGCTCTTGCCGCCCGCGTCGCGGGAGTACTTGTAGCCCGCCTGCCGCGCCTTGCGTTTGTCCGTCCAGGCCACCGTCACGGCGCTGACGATGTGGAAGAGGAACACGGCGATGATGTAGACCTCGAAGGCGTAGATCAGCCAGCCATGCGCCGCGGTCTCCAGGAAGTGGGCGTAGCTGTTGAAGGCGTTGGGGCCGATCAGGAGGGTGAGGTTGCCCAGCAGATGCACGCAGACGAACCCGAACAGGGCCAGCCCCGTGATGCCGGTGATCACCTTCTTGCCGACCGAAGACCAGGCGATCGAGCCGAGGGAAGCCATGGATGGCACTCTCCTGGGTGGTGAGCCGGGAAGAGACATGCGAACGTGCGAAATTAGAACATAATCGCCGGCCGGGGGCAGTACAAAATTTGACAGGCAGATCCTAAATCCATACAGGATAAATACCTGTTGGTTTAACCCGCGGCCAGGGCCCGGTGCGCCAACGCGGCCATGACCGCGACCCCCGGCTCCAGCAGCGCGTCGGGGAAATCGTAGCGTTCGGCGTGCAGGGCCGGCTGCTGCCGGCCGGCGCCCAGGCCGAACATCGCGCCCCGGCCCAGGGCCGCCAGGACGCCGAAGTCCTCGGACCAGCGGAAGGGACTCTCGTCCGGCGCGTCGACCGTCAGCCCCGCGGCCTTGGCCGCGTCGGTCACCAGCGCCGCCGCCTGCGGGTCGTTCCAGGTGACGGGGAACTCCTCCGACCAGGCCAAGGTGCAGTCCAGCCCGTGGGTCCGGGCCAGGCGCCCGGCCAGGGCCGCGGCCTCCTGCTTGAGGCGCTCCAGCACCCCGCCGTCGGCCGCCCGCAGGGTGGCCGCCACCTCGGCGTCGCCCGGGGTGGTGCCGAACCGGGGCGAACCCAGCCGCGCGTGCACCACCGTCACCAGGCACAGCTCGTTATGCCGTTCGAAGGGGATCGGCAGGCAGGCCAGGCCGGTCACCAGGTCGGCCATGGCCCGGTCCGGGCTGCGGCCCTGCTCGGGGTAGGCCGCGTGGCTGGTGGCCCCGACCAGGCGGACGGTCAGGCCGGCGCTGCCGGCGCAGAAGGCGCCCGCGCGCACCAGCACCGTCCCGCGGGGGTAGCCGGGCAGGTTGTGCAGGGCGAAGAGCCAGGCGGGCTCGAGGGCCCTGAAGCGAGGGTCGGCGGCGACCCGGGCTGCTCCCTCGCCCGTCTCCTCGGCCGGCTGGAACAGCAGCACCACCCGGCCGCGCCCGGGCGGGCGGGCCGCCAATTCCCGCGCCACTCCCAACAGGATGGCCATGTGCCCGTCGTGGCCACACTTGTGGGCACAGCCGGCGGTGCGCGAGGCGTGGCCCAGGTCGATGGTCTCGGGGATGGGCAGCGCGTCCAGCTCGGCCCGCAGCACCACGGTGGGTCCGGGCGCCGCGTCCGGCGCGCCGAACACCGCGGCCACCCCGTGGCCGCCCAGGCCGGTCAGCAAACGGCTGGGCGCCCACACCCGCAGGGTCTCTGCCACCCACGCAGCAGTCGCGGTCTCGGCGCCCGACGGCTCGGCCAACCTGTGCAGGTGCCGGCGCAACTGGGCCAGATCGGGCGCGCTCATCGTCCGGCCACCGCCGCGGTCAGCTTCCCAGCCAGCACCTGGCCCCGGGCGGCGAAGTGGTCGTTGCTGCAGCCGGCCACCGTCAGGTCCAGGTCCGGCACGTGGAAGGCGAAGGTGTTCCAGAAGCCGGTGTGGCCCCAGGCCCGGAGCCCGGCCAACTCGACGCGGAACAGGCCCAGACGGTAGCCGGGGGCGCCCCGGCCGGTCATGCCCGCCAGCGTGGCGGGCTCCTGCAGCACCTGCCCCTGCAGAAGCAGCCGCATGAACCAGGCCAGGTCCCGGGCGTCGGTCAGCAGGCCGCCGCCGCCGTACAGGTCGAGGCTGGGGTGCCAGCCGGTGGCGTCGTGCTCGCCGTAGTACTGCCGGCAGCGCGGTCCGGCGGCGCCCGGGGCGTCCTCGAAGATCTCCCACCAGGTGGAGTCCAGGCCCAGCCGCCCGTAGTCCAGCAGCCGGTGCACCGCCTGGCCGAGGTTCTGGCCCGTCAGGTCCTCGACGATGCCGCCCAGCAGGATGTACCCGGTGTCCGAGTACGAAAACGTGTCGCCCGGCGCGGCCACCGGATCGCCCCATTCCATGCACAGGCGCACCTGTTCGTCCGCCCGCCAGACCCGCTGCGGGTCGGCCAGGATCGCCTCGGCGTAGCGGGGATCGGCCGGATGCTCGAACAGCCCGGCGGTGTGGCTGAGCACCTGGGCCAGGGTGATGCGCTCCAGGTCGTAGCCGTCGTCCCTGAGCAGGGCCGCGCGCCCGGGGTCGAGGTGGCGCGCCAGGGGATCGTCCAAGCCCAGCCGGCCCTGCTCCACCAGGCGCAGCACCGCCGCCGCCTGGTAGGTCTTGGTGTTGCTGGCGATGCGGAAGGTGTGGGCCGCGGTCAGTGGTTCGCTGCCGGCGCGGTCGGACGTCCCCAGCACGAAGGTGCTGTCCAGGCCGGCCGGGGGACAGACCACGTGCACCAGCAGGCCGGGCGCCGACAAGTTGGCGGCGTGCCAGGCGGCCAGGGTGTCCTGCAGGGCCGTCGCCAGGTCCGCGGCCGCGGGCCGGGGCGCGCCCGCCAGCGATACCAGGACAGCGGCCAGCAAGAGACGGCGCGGGTTCATGACGGCTCCTTGTCAAGGCGCACCAGCCAGGCCGCGGGCAGGGCCGGACTGGTCAGGTGCTCCTCGTCGAGGCTGTTGAGGTAGGCGCCGACCCGGGCGGCGTCGGCACTGCGGCCGGCCAGGTTGGCGAAGTGGTGCATCATGGTCACCGTGAAGGCGGTGCCCACGGCGCCGTGGGGACGCAGGTCCACGGCCAGGCCCCGGCGCCGGGCGTAGGCTCGCACGGCGTCCAGGTCCGGCAGGCCGCACTCCAGGTGCTCGCGGGCCCAGCCGGCGCCCGTCAGTTCCACGGCCAGGCGCAGGCGCGCCGGCACGTGCTGCTGCTGGGCCCCTTCGCCGCGGCCACCAGCTTGTCCAGGAAGGCGTCCCGCCCGGCGGCGGGGATGTGCTCGAGCACGTGGCAGGCGCACACCACGTCGGCGCTTGCGGGCGGCACGGGCAGCGCCA
>JACZKN010000110.1 GCA_014859985.1 Candidatus Krumholzibacteriia bacterium
GGTGCGGTCGGCCAGCTTCGCCGCCAGGGCCGGCGTGCCGCCCCCCAGGAAGTGGGCGCCCCGGTAGCAGGCCTGGGCCAGGGCGTGGTCGCCGGCCTCGCGCCAGGCGTCGCCCAGGGCCTCGTGGGCGGCCGGGTCCAGGGGGCGGGCCTTGACGGCGTCGAGGGCTTCCTGCAGCGGCATGGGTGTCCCTTCCGCGGGGTCAGGCCCGCGCCGGGGTGAAGGCCAGCCGTTGCCCCCGGCAAGCGGGACCGATCCGCCCGTCGCGCCAGGCGACCTGGCCCGACACGATGGTGGTGTCCACCGTCGCCGGAAAGGTGACGCCGGCCAGCGGCGTCCAGCCGCACTTCGAGAGCACCAGGTCGTCGCGCGCGGTCAGCGGCCGCTGCGGGTCCAGCAGCACCAGGTCCGCCCACCAGCCCTCCCGCACGAAGCCGCGCTCGGCGACCCCGAAGACCCGCGCCGGGTTGTGGCAGGCCTTCTCCACCAGCTCGGGCAAAGTCAGCACGCCCTCGGCGCAGAGGGCGTAGAGCGCCGGAAGCAGGAACTGCACCAGGGGCAGCCCGCTGGGGCAGCCGAAGTAGGGGCTGGCCTTCTCCTGCCGGGTATGGGGGGCGTGGTCGGTGGCGATGACGTCCAGGCGTCCGTCGCGCAGGGCCGCGCGCAGGGCCGTCCGGTCGTCGGCCGACTTGATGGCGGGATTGCACTTGATCAGCCCGCCCAGGCGGCCGTAGTCGGCGTCGCTGAACCACAGGTGGTGGACGCAGACCTCGGCCGTGATGCGCTTGCCGTCCACCGGACCGGGGCTGAAGAGGTCCAGCTCCTGGGCGGTGCTCAGGTGCAGCACGTGCAGGCGCGTGCCGTGCTCCCCGGCCAGCTCCACCGCCAGCTGCGAGGACTTCAGGCAGGCCTCGCGGCTGCGGATCACCGGGTGCTGGTCCATCGGCACGTCGTCCCCGTGGCGGGCCCGCCAGATGCGTTCGTTGGCGCGGATGGTGGGGTCGTCCTCGCAGTGGACGGCCACCAGGCCCGGCGCGTCGCGGAAGATGCCCGCCAGCACGTCCGGCTGATCGACCAGCATGTTCCCGGTGGAGCTGCCCATGAACACCTTCACGCCGCAGGCGGCGCCCGGCCGCAGGCGGCGGATCCGGTCGAGGTTGTCGTTGGCCGCGCCCAGGTAGAAGGCGTAGTTGGCCACGGACGCGGCCGCGGCCAGGGCGCAACGCTCCTCCAGCAGCTCGGCCGTCAGGGTCGCCGGGTTCACGTTGGGCATGTCCATGAAGCTGGTCACGCCGCCCGCCACGGCCGCCCGCGATTCGCTGGCGAGGTCGGCCTTGTGGGTCAGGCCGGGCTCGCGGAAGTGCACCTGGTCGTCGATCAATCCCGGCAGGAGGTACTTGCCCTGCGCCTCGATCACCAGGTCCGCCCGCCGGGAGGAGAGGTCGCCGCCGATCGCGGCGATGCGGCCGCCGGTGACCAGCACGTCGGCCTCGGTGACCTGGCCCTCGTTGACCAGGCGGGCGCCGACAATCAGCAGGCTGGGGGCGGTGTCGGCCATGGCGGGCTCCCGGGGCGAAAGGTGGCGGACCGGCCGCCATGGTACGCCACCGCAGGCGGCGGGGCCAGCCCGGGTCGCCGGCCCCCCGGGACCCGGGTTTTCTGATATGCGACATTCAGAATGGTGATACAATCGATGTGCTTACGGGCCGCGCCTCCGACCGCTGCAAAAGGAGACCGCCATGACCGTCCGCCGCATCGTGGCCACCCTGGTCTGCTGCCTGGCCGTCTGCATCCGGGTGTCCGCCGCCCCGGCCTGGGACAACACCCCCGCCGTCGCCGTCTACGTCACGCCCTATACCATGAGCTGGGTCGGTGACGAGGCGGAGACTCCCGAGTCGCCCCTGCTCGCCGAGGCCGGCGCCGCCAGCGGTCCGAACACCGCCTGGGGCCGGGCCGTGCCGGGGGACCTGAAAGTCACCACGGCCATCGTGGGCGGCGCCGACCCCTGGAGCATGTCCCACGCCGTGGCCCGTTTCGCCGACCACTTCCACCTGACCAACACCGCCATGGGCCAGGACGCGCAGGGGACCTTCTACTTCCGCTTCTTCCTGACCGGCACCATGCGGATCCTGGCCAGCGACTGGCAATCCGGCGCGACGGTGGCGGTGGGGGCCAACGTCTGGAACCAGCAGTACGTGGGCATGCTCAACTTCTACCGCGTCGGCGAAACCCCCACCCTCTACGGGCTCAGCGGCGACGGGGGCTCGTTCCCCGAGAACAACCTGTTCGCCAATCCCGACGGCAGCATGAAGGTCTACGCCACGGACACGACGCCCACCGACGGATTCTACGAGGTGCGGGTCAACATCCCGGTGGCTTTCGTCTTCCACGACTTCCCCATCAACCGCGCTCCCGGCCTGAACGACTGGCTGAACTGGCTGCAGATCGAACTGTCCCTGGCCTCCTTCAGGAACGCGAACTGCGATTTCTCGTCCACCTTCGCCTTCGCCCCGCAGAATCCCATCGTGCCCGACCCCGAGGACGCCACCCTGCCGGCGGTCGGCTGGCAGTTCGGCGCGGCGTCCGCGGAGATCGCCCTGCCCGCGGTGACCACCGTGGCCACCAGCACGGGCACCGGCGAGGCGGCGGTGGTCCCGGACCGCGGCGTGATGAGCAACCTGACCGCCCTGGGCCTGGAGGACTTCCCGGCCGGCCTGTCCGGGGGCAACTTCGCCCACGGCTGGTTCGGCCTGGACCTGGCGGGGGTCGACGCCGGCGGCATGGTGGTCCTGGGCTTCACCCTGCCCGGCGCCATGGCCGAGGGCGCGGCCTGGTGCTACCACGACGGCGCCGCGTGGCAGACCCTGCCGCTGCTGGACGACGACCAGGACGGGTTCCTGGTGCTGGTGGTGACGGACAACGGACCCGGGGACCTGGATCCGGACCCCGGGCTGCTGACGGTGCGCGGGGGCATCACCGACGCTGCGCCCACGCCGGCCCTGCTGGCCGACTTCACCGCGGCCTGGAGGGGGGGGGGCGTCGATCTCGGCTGGCGGGCTCTCGGGGTCGATCCTGCGCGCCTGGTCCTGACCGCCCGGCTGGGCGGCCGGACCTGGCCGGTGCCGCTGCTGGCCGACGGCCGCGGCAACTTCACCGCCCGCGACCTTGACGCCGGGCTGCAGGCCGGCGGCACGGTGCGCTACGAGCTGGCCCTGGACGGGGTGCTGATCGGCAGCCGTACGGTGGAGCTGGCGGTGCCGGCTGCGCCGGCCGAACTCACGGGGATCGTCCCCAACCCGTGCAACCCCCGGACCGTGGTCGCCTTCACGGTGGCCCGGGACCTGGACCTGGACCTGGCCGTCTTCGACCTGGCGGGTCGCCGGGTGGCCACGCTGGCCGCAGGGCACCGGGAGGCGGGAGGCCACACCGTGGCCTGGGACGGCACCGACGCGGCCGGCCGGACCCTGCCTTCGGGCACGTACGTGGTCCGCCTGGCGACCGCCCTGGGGGTGCAGGCCCGCAAGCTGTCGCTGGTGCGCTGAGGGCCGCGGCCTACTCGGGCGGTGTGTCGTAGCCCGCCCACACGGCCGGACGCCGGTCCGGCGGCGGATCGCTCCACCGCCGGACCAGGCCGGCCATGGCCCGGGCCAGGGGCCGCCCGTGGGGCGCGATGGTGCCGGCGCGGAAATCCATCTCGCCGAAGATGAAGCGCCCGTCGCGGCCGATGCTGTTGGCCACGCCCAGCAATCGGCCCTCGCCCCGGGCGGCGGCGAAGCCCACGGTCGCCGAATCGTCGAGCTTGTCGCCCAGCAGCGAGTCCAGCCAGCCGTCCACGTCCAGGACGGTCCAGCCCGAGACGATCGCGAAGACCACCAGGCCCTCGACCCGGGCGCGCCGGGCCTCCTGGCGGCCGCGGACCAGGACCTCGCGCTCACCCACCCGCCATTCCTGCGCCACCAGGGGGCTGCCGAAGCTCAGCTTGCCCGGGCGGTAGCCCAGGATGCTGTAGGGCATGGGCATGTCCAGCCGGGGGGCGTCCAGCTCGATGACCACGCGGCGGTCGCAGACCAGGCCCTCCCGCTCGATCCGCGCCGAGTCCGGCAACGCCTCGCGCCGCAGCGATACCAGCTTGGCCAAAGGGAAGACCGACGGATGGTCCCAGCCGGCGGCGAAGGCCTGCACGTCGTCGGCCGCCCAGGTGCCCAGGCTGTCGGCCTCCACCAGGGCCAGGACCCAGGCGAAGACCGGCTCCTTGACCTGGGCGCGCAGGTAGGCTTCGCCCGGCACCAGGCCCAGGGGATCGGCTGCGGCCGTCGCCGCGCCGGCCAGGACCGAAACGGCGACCAGCGGCAGCAGGGCGGCGGTCAGGCGGGCCATCGGCAGCCTCCGGGTCGGGTCGGGGGGATCCGGGGCAAGATAGGCCGCCGGCCGACGGCGGGCCAGCGCGACGGCCGCCGCCAAAAAAAATGACCGCTCAAGCCCGGATCGCGATTATCCGATTGACATGCCGGCGCATGGACGTACTTTAACCCGCACTCGCAGGAGCCACGTCAGGGAATCATCCCGGGCGGGCCCGGTGCGGGCACCCTCGGCCTCAATGAAGGAGGTCGCTAGTGCGCGCGTATCCAGAAACGGGGAACATGCCTGAGGCGCGGTTCCCCCATCTGCACCAGGAGGTCGAAGCGGAGCAATCCGACGACCCTCCGTCCCTCGCGGTCCCGGCAGCCGAACCTGAACTGCCGGAACCATTCCCCGACTATTTCCTGAAGAAACGGCTGCCGGTCAGCAGCCCCCGCACGCTCGAATTTCGCCGGCGCCACTTCGCCGGCGTTTCCGCGCGGGACTGGAACGACTGGCATTGGCAGATGCGCAACCGCATCCGCACGCTCGATCGCCTGGAATGGATGCTCGAGCTGACGCAGGCGGAACGCGCGGCCCTGGGCCAGCACGGCGAACTGCTGCCCATGGCCATCACGCCCTACTACATGAGCCTGCTGGACCCGCAGGATCCCCTGCAGCCCCTGCGGCGCACCATGATCCCGGTGCACCAGGAGTTCCTGCGCACCCCCGGCGAGGCCGACGATCCCCTGGGCGAGGACGAGCACAGCCCGGCGCCGGGCCTCGTGCACCGCTACCCCGACCGGGTGCTGTTCCTGGTGCACGACCACTGCGCCGCCTACTGCCGCTACTGCACGCGCTCGCGCGTGGTGGGGCAGGGCGAACTGCAGCCCAACAAGGCGCGCCTGGAGGAGGGCCTGGCCTACATCCGCCGCACGCCGCAGATCCGCGACGTGCTGCTGTCGGGCGGCGATCCGCTGACCCTCTCGGACGAGAAGCTGGACTGGCTGCTGGGTGAGCTGCGGGCGATCCCGCACGTGCAGTTCGTGCGCATCGGCACGATGGTGCCGGTGGTGATGCCCCAGCGCATCACGCCGAAGCTCGTCCAGACGCTGCGCAAGCATCACCCGCTGTGGCTGAGCATCCACTTCACCCACCCGGACGAGTGCACGCCCGAGGTGGTGCGCGCCTGCCGGCGCCTGGCCGACGGCGGCCTGCCGCTGGGCTCGCAGATGGTGCTGCTCAAGGGCGTCAACGACAGCGTGCCGGTGATGCGCGACCTGCTGCACCGGCAGCTGATGATGCGGGTGCGGCCGTACTACCTGTACCAGTGCGACCCGATCTCGGGCTCGGCCCATTTCCGCACCACGGTGCAGGAGGGGCTGGACCTGATCCGCGGGCTGCGCGGGCACACCACCGGGTACGCCGTGCCCACCTACGTGATCGACGCGCCCGGCGGCGGCGGCAAGATCCCGCTGCAACCGGAGGCGGTGCTCGGCCGCGACGGCGACGACCTGCTGCTGCGCAGCTACGCCGGCACGGTGCACCGCTACCCGGATCCGCAGCGGGCCGGCGGCGCCGCCCGGCTCGAGGAGGTCGGGCGGTGAAGATCGGCCTGACCTACGACCTGCGGGACGACTACCTGGCCATGGGCTACGGCGAGGAGGAGACCGCGGAGTTCGACCACCCCGCGACGATCGAGGCCATCGAGGGCGCGCTGCAGCGGCTGGGGCATGGGACCGAGCGCATCGGCCATGCCCGCGCCTTGGCGGCGCGCCTGGTGGCCGGCCACCGCTGGGACCTGGTGTTCAACATCGCCGAGGGGCTGGCCGGCATCGGGCGGGAGGCCCAGGTGCCGGCCATGCTCGAGGTGTACGGCATCCCGTACACCTTCAGCGACCCCCTGGTGATGGCCCTGACCCTGCACAAGGGCATGACCAAGCGCGTGCTGCGCGACGGGGGCGTGCCCACGCCCGCGTTCGCCGAGGTGGCCCAGCCGGCCGACCTCGACGGCCTGGACCTGCCGTTTCCCCTGTTCGCCAAGCCCCTGGCCGAGGGCACCGGCAAGGGCATCGACGGCGGTTCGGTCCTGCACACCCGGGCCGAACTGCGCGCCCGCTGCCTGGACCTGCTGGAGCGCTTCCGCCAGCCGGTGCTGGTGGAGAGCTACCTGCCGGGCCGCGAGTTCACGGTCGGCATCACCGGCACGGGCGCTGTGGCGCGCGTGGTCGGCACCATGGAGGTCGTGCTCCTGGACCAGGCCGAGGGCGGCGCCTACACCTTCGCCAACAAGGAGAACTGGCAGGACCGGGTGGCCTACCGGCGGGGTGTGGCGGCCGACGACCCGGCGGTCGCCCGGGCCGAGGCGATCTCCCTGGCGGCCTGGCGGCTGCTGGGCTGCCGCGACGGCGGCCGGATCGACCTGCGCTGCGACGCGGGGGGCGAGCCCCAGCTCATCGAGATCAACCCCCTGGCGGGGCTCAGGCCGGCCTACTCGGACCTGGCGCTGATCGCCGATTTCGAAGGCCTGCCCTACGACGCGCTCATCGGCAGGATCGTCGACTCGGCGGCCGCGCGGATCGCCGCGGTGCGCTCCGGCGGGGAGGGTCCCGACCATGCGCGTGGCGCTGCTGCATAACGCGGTCGCCACCGATGCCGCCGCCGACGAGGCCGACGTCCTGGTGCAGGTCGAGGCCGTCGGCCACGCCCTGGCGGCCCGGG
>JACZKN010000111.1 GCA_014859985.1 Candidatus Krumholzibacteriia bacterium
GAACTCGACTGGATCGGCCCCAATGTGGCGCGCTTCCGGTCCGCCCACAAGCGGCGATTGGGGCGCCGGGGCGAGCGACCGGGGCGGGCGATGCCTCGTCGTCCCTTCCCGCGGTCGATCGTGCCGATCGCCGGCCCGGCCCCGGTCCCGGGGCAAGTTGCAAGAGCCTGGAACCGCGGCGCCGGGACTCTGCACGACCGGACCGGGGGAATCGGGATTATCCTGCCGGTCCGGCGCGATCCCATGGTCCCCAGTCGGTGACGGTTCAACGGGTTTCCTTTACGTCGGCCCCCAGGATGTCCGGAGGCACCCCGTTTGCGATGCCCCCGACGCCAGACCGGAACGGGCAGCGGCCCGAGGCAGGAAGCCCACGACCCGCGGAGCGGGCACAGCATGACCGGAGTGATGACCATGAAGATCAGCCTCAAGAGCGCCGTCGTCGTCGCCCTCTTCGCCGTCCTGGCCGCCGCGCCCGCCGCGGCCCAGACCGGGACGATGGACGTGGCCTACCAGTGGACCGCGCCGACGACCGGCTCGGTCGTCCAACACTACGTCGTGGAGCACTCGGTGGACGGGGGCGCCTGGACCCAGGTTGCCGCCTCGGTGACCGGCAATTCGTACACGCTGGCCGCCGTCACGGGCGTCAGCCACCGCATCCGCGTGGCCGGCGTCGACGCCCAGGGCCGCCAGGGTCCGTTCTCCCTGCCCAGCGATGCCTACACCCCCGACGCCGGCGCGCCCGGCCAGCCGGGCAAGCCCATCATCTTCTAGGCCGCGCGGCCCCGCGCGCACGACGGCCGCCGGCCCCCTGACCCGGGGCCGGCGGCCGTGGCGGCGTGCGGCGCCCGGCTACCCGTCGCCGAAAGGGATCGCCCAGGCCGCGCGCACCACCAGCGCGTCCCAGACGTAGGCCTGCTCGGCGCCGGTCCGGAAGAACCGCCAGGTGGAGAACCGGTCCAGGTGGTAGACCACGCTCAGCTCGATCTCCGCCACGGCGAGCCCGGCGCGGAGGCTGCCGCCGAAGGTGTTGACGGATTCGTCGAAGCTGCGCTCGAAGGTCTTGGTGAAGCCCTCGCTGCGGTTGCGGTACAGCCCCGCGGCCACGGCCACGAACGGCCGCAGCACGGCTGCCGGGTCGGCGGTGTGCAGCATGGCCTCCAGGGTGTACTGGTAGGTCGAGCATTCCAGGCGGTACTCGCCCAGCTCCGCGTCCGTCCCCGAGAAGTTGCCGTAGTCGGTGAAGTGGAAGGCCGGCGCCAGGGAAAACCTGTCCGAGAGGTGCAAGCGCCAGCGGAAGCCGGCCTCGAGGCCCGGCTCCGCGCCGAAACCCAGCGTCGTGGCGACGAAGTCGTCGGCGAGGTCGCCCAAGGGCGTGGCCCGGCCGAACTCGACGAGGATCCGGCTCGGGGGCCCTTCGCCGGCCGTCGCCGGGCCGCCGGCGGCCAGCAGCACCAGGATGATCGCGGGCAGCTTTCGCATCGTTGGGTCCTTCGCTGCGGTCGGGTCGCCGCGCCACCGCGGGCGGCGTTCGCCATGGTAGCCCGAAAGCGGGGCGAATCCAAACGGCGATCCACGAATTCACGATCCACGAAATGCCTTGCCCCGGGGCGCCCGTGCGTCCACTGTGGGCGCGAGTGGATACCGTTCCGCCCGGCCGAGGCCGGGCGTGGCACACGGAGCGTGAACGAGCGGCAGCGGATATCCACCGGACGGCCCTTGTGCGGACGCGGCGGCCTGGCCTGTGGACATGGGCAGCGCAAAGTCGTGTCGGGACCAGGGACCGGGCCGGACAGTGACTCGCGGTCTTTGGACCGGGTCCGGTCCGGGCAGACGTCGCGACCGGGCAGCGGCGTCCGGCCCAGCGGAGAGAGAGGCGGAGCCCCCCCGGGGGCTCCGCCTCGTTTCGTGTCCCCGGCGGCCGCGTGCGGCCTAGACGGGCACGCCCGTGGTCACCTCGCCGGTGTCCAGGTCGATGAAGTAGGTCGCACTGCTGTCGACGATCATCGTGACGATGTTCGTGCCGTTGAACATGACCTCGGCCGTGTGCTCGCCCGCGGTGATGGTCATGCCCCCGTCCAGCGGGTAGCCGCCGCTGCCGACGACGATGCCCGCCAGCGCGAAGGTCACCACGTTGTCGCCCGAGGCCATGGTGCCGCCGCTGCCCGAGAGGATGGTGGCCTGGTCGGCCCCCTGGTCGAGGTTGGCCATGATGTCCAGGTCGAACATGGTCTGGCCGCCCAGGTCGGGCACCGTGTAGACGACGGGCTCGCCCGCGTCGGTGTAGAGGCGGGCCCAAGTGGCCTCGCTGCTGGCGGCCGGCGCACCGTCGGGGCCGGTGCGGTAGTCGATGTGCACGGTGCCGGTCAGGCTGTGCTCGCCGGCCCAGGTGATGTCCACGACCTGCTTGGCCGGATTCGTGGACTGCATCAGGCGCGGCCCGATCTGGGTGATCGCCGCGGCGACCAGCCCGGTCTGGTAGGCGGCGTCCTGGGCCATCAAGGGCGGCAGCTGGTCCTGGGGGGCGACGGCGTCGCTCTCGCAGCCGGCGACGAGGCCCAGCAAGGCCAGGACGGTCAGGGCGGAGAGGATCCGCCGGGAGTCGGTCTTCATGTCGGCGTCCTTTCGAGGGACCGGTCCGCGGGCAGGGGTCAGTACCCGAACAGCAGGCCGGCCGAGTAGGTGGTCAGGTCGCCATGACCCATTTCCACGTTGAGTTTCATGAGAATGTCGAGGGTCAAGCCCAGGGTGAACCGGGTCTCCTGGCGCCCGTCGACCGCGAACGAGACATCCGTGCCGGTGCCCTCGTAGACGTAGGTGACGTCCATGGAGGAACTCTCCTTGGCGAAGCCGCCGTAGAACGTCAGGGCCGGGAGGCTCTTGCTGACACCCAGGTGCAGCGAAGTGGCGTCGGCCTCGACGATGCTGCCGGCCTCGAACTTCTGGGTCATGTAGCCGATCATCACGTCCACCGGCAGGGTGGGCGCCACGGCGTTGAGATTCCACTGGCCGCCGATGCCCCAGTACTTGACATCGCCGATGTCGGTGCCGATCGAGGGCATGTAGCGGACGATGAGCTTCAGGCCGGCCAGGCCGCCGACGTAGGCCTCGGGCGTGACCATCGGGACCCAGCGGGTGTCGACCAGGCCGGGGATCGTGGACTCGCGGAAGACCTCGATGCCGTTGGCGTAGCCGATGACCGCCCCGTCGGTCTCGGTATCGCCGAAGAGCGTGGGCCCGGCCATGACCACGGTGCCGTTCTGGCCCGCGAAGGAGGGGTCGTAGTCCCCCAGGTCGATGTTGGAGCGCACCGTCCGGAAGCTCTGGTCCTCGGCCGCCAGGTAGGTGCCCATGAACTTGACGCCGACGCCGAAGGTGAACCTCGTGCGGGGGATCGCGGCGGTATGGAAGAGGTTGGCGTTCTGGCTGGGGCCGAAGCCGTGGATCAGGGGCGAGGAGTAGCCGACGGCGTAGTCCCGGCCCACCTGCACCAGCAGATCCTCCAGTTCGTCCGCGCTTGCCGCCGACCCCGCCACCAACACCGACAGCACCGCCACCGCGAGAACAGCCGTGTATGAACTCCTCATGGGAAAGTCCTCCTGCGGTTTGAAGATCGGAGGCAATCGCGTATCTTGTGCCGGAATGTGCAGGCCGCCCCGCCCCCCAGCGCGGGCAGCCCCGGGGGCCGGACGGTCCCCCGGCATCTATTGAATACCAAGCCGGCCCGGGCCCGCAAGCCGAAAGCCAGAGGCATGCCAATCCCCCCCGTTTCCCCGCGATCGGGCAGCAACGGTCGATCCGCGCTGCTTTGGGACATGGCCGGGACGCTCCTCCCCTGCGACCCGGTGACGGGCCGGGCGGGCGCCTTGCCCGGCAGCGACACTATCCTGCCGGTCCTGGGCAGGGATTTCCGCCTGCTCGTGGCCACCGGCGACACCACCGAAGGGGCCCGCAGCCTGTTGCGGGAATTCGGTCTCCTGCAGCATTTCGACGCCGTCTACGGCGATCTCCACGGGCCGGTGGGCAAGCCCTACGGTGCCATCCTGGGCCGGGTGGGCGCCGATCCGCGCTGCAGCCTGGCCATCGGCGACCGGCTGCGGGCCGACCTGCCCGCCGACACCGACGAGGTGGTGACCGTCCTGGTGAACCAGGACGGCGACCGGGTGAGCGCCGGGCTGGTGGCCGCGCTGGTCTGGCGCCTGCGCGGCCAGGCCGAGGAGTTCCCGGCCGCCTTCGACGCCCTGCTGGCCGGGGCCGAGCCCACCCCGGCGGTGGTGGGCCCGTGGCAGGGAGGCGCCGTGGTGAAGGCGGGCTGGGCCCATGGCGAAGCGGCCGCCAGCCTGCGCGTGTACCGGCACCCGGCCCTGGCGGGCGACCGGCGGGTGATCGTGTTCTGAAACGTCCTGCCTGCCTGCGGGCGGAGGCCTCACATGACCGACATGATCCGCGTCTTCGTGACCGGCGGCACCTTCGACAAGGAATACGACGAGCGCACCGGGCAGCTCTTCTTCAAGGACACCCACATCCGCGACATGCTGAAGCTGGGGCGCAGCCTCGTGGAGGTCGAGGTGCGCACCCTGATGATGGTCGACAGCCTGGACATGGACGACGACGACCGGCAGGTGATCCTCTCCCAGTGCCGCAAGTGCCCCCACGGGCGGATCGTGGTCACCCACGGCACCGACACCATGGAGCAGACGGCGCGGCTGCTGGGCGGGGAGATCCGGGACAAGACCATCGTGCTGACGGGGGCGATGATCCCCTACGCCTTCGGGTCCAGCGACGGGCTGTTCAACCTGGGCAGCGCGTTGGCGTTCGCGCAGAGCCTGCCCCCCGGGGTGTACATCGCGATGAACGGGCGGTGTTTCACCTGGGACAACGTGCGCAAGAACCGGGATGCCGGGGTGTTCGAGGAACTGCACTGACCGCGGTCGGCGCCGGCCGCCGCGCGCCCCGCCTCCTTGGTTTCCCCCCCGGCTGTGGCTACATTTGCTGACGGGGGACCGGCGTCGCTGCCGCCCCCCGGCCCGCACCCCGGAGACCGCGTCCGTGCACGAGATGTCCATAGCCTGCAGCATCGCCGACATCGCCCGGGAGCAGGCCCGGGCCGCCGGCGCCGGCCGGGTCAACACCGTCGAGATCGAGGTGGGCGCCCTCGCCGGCGTCGAAGTGGAGTCCCTGCGTTTCTGCTGGGACGCCGCCCGCAGCGGGCCGGCGGCCGGGGCCGAGCTGGTGATCCACGAGATCCCGGGACGGGGCCATTGCCCCGGCTGCGACCTGGAATGCGACGTAGACTTCCACGTGGCCCTGTGCCCGCGCTGCGAGGGCGGGTTGCGCATCCTGCGGGGGCGCGAACTGCGCGTCCGCAGCCTGAACGTGGACTGACGACGGCCCCCCGGGGGGCCGTCCAGGAGGACCGCCATGTGCGATACCTGCGGCTGCGGCCAGCCCGCCGACGCGGTCACCTACCGCAAGCCGGGCCAGGAGGAGCCCGTTCACCACGGGCACGCCCACGACCATCACCATGACCATGACCATGACCATGACCACGACCACGGTCCCGGCCACCGCCACGACCATGATCATGACCACGACCACGGCTCCCGCACCCTGGCGGTGGAGCAGGACGTCCTGCAGAAGAACAACCTGCTGGCCCAGCGCAACCGGGGCTGGTTCGAGGCCAAGGGCATCCTGGCGCTGAACCTGGTGTCGTCGCCCGGGTCGGGCAAGACCACGCTGCTGGAGCGCACCATCTGCGACCTGGGCGCCGAGGTGCCCCTGGCGGTGATCGAAGGCGACCAGCAGACCACGCGCGACGCCGACCGCATCGCCGCGGCGGGCGCGCCGGTGATCCAGGTGAACACCGGCCACGGCTGCCACCTGGACGCGGCCATGGTCAAGCGCGCGGTGGGCGAGCTGGCGCCGGCGGACCGCTCGCTGCTGCTGATCGAGAACGTGGGCAACCTGGTCTGCCCGGCCCTGTTCGACCTGGGCGAGGCGGCCAAGGTGGTCATCATCTCCGTGACCGAGGGCGACGACAAGCCGCTGAAGTATCCCACGATGTTCGCGGCCGGCCGCTTGTGCCTGATCAACAAGATCGACCTGCTGCCCTACGTGGACTTCGACGCCGACCGCTGCGAACGGGCCGCCCGCGCGGTGAACCCGGACCTGGAGTTCCTGCGGGTCTCGGCCACCACCGGCGAGGGCCTGGACGCCTGGTACGCCTGGCTGCGGGAGCGCCTGCAGGAGTCCGGCGGCGGCGTGGTGTGATCCGCCGCCGCCTGCTGGTCGACGGCGTGGTGCAGGGGGTGGGCTTCCGCCCCTTCGTGCACCGCCTCGCCTGCGACGAGCAGCTGGCCGGCTTCGTCGGCAACTCCAGCCGCGGCGTGGTGATCGAGGTGGAGGGGCCGCCGGAGCGCGTCGAGGGTTTCACGCGGCGCCTGCGGGCGGAGGCCCCGCCCCTGGCCGAGGTGGTTGCGGTGGAGGCCGAAGACATCGCCACGACCGGCGACACCGCTTTCGTGATCGTCGCCTCCAGGGACACGCCCGGCACCCGCACCCTCATCCCCTTCGACGTGGCCACCTGCGCCGACTGCCTGCGGGAGATCCGCGACCCCCGCGACCGCCGCCGCGGCTATCCCTTCACCAACTGCACCAACTGCGGGCCGCGCTGGACCATCATCGGGCGCATCCCCTACGACCGGCCCTTCACGTCCATGGCCGCGTTCACCATGTGCCCGGCCTGCCGGCGCGAGTACGACGACCCGGCCGACCGGCGCTTCCACGCCCAGCCCAACGCCTGCCCCGAGTGCGGTCCGCGGCTCTGGCTGGAGGGCCCGGTGGGGGCCACCGCCCCCGGG
>JACZKN010000013.1 GCA_014859985.1 Candidatus Krumholzibacteriia bacterium
GCGGTCGCGTAGCCGGCCAGCAGCTGGCCCACCAGTTCGGCCACCGTCGGCACGTCGCGGATCATGCCCGCCACCTGGCCGACCTCCAGCTCGCCCTCCTGCAGGTCGCCTTCGAGCATGCCGCGGCGGGCGCGGCCGGTGCCCAGCAGGGCTTCCAGCTCCTGTCGGCCGGCGCCGCGCTCCTCGGCGGCCGTGGCCTGGTCCCGGAACGGGTTGCGCAGCAGGCGCACCGGGATGTGCTTCTTGAGCACCAGCATGGTGTCGCCCGGACCGGCGTCGACGACCGCCTGCTTCCAGGCCGGGTGGCCCGACGATTCCCGCGTGACGGCGAAGCGCGAGCCGATCTGCACCCCCGCCGCGCCCAGGGCCAGGGCCGCGGCGATCTGGCGGCCGTCGGCGATCCCGCCGGCGGCGATCACGGGGATCGCGACCGCGTCCACGCACTGGGGCACCAGCACCATGGTGGTCAATTCCTCGCGCCCGTTGTGCCCGCCGGCCTCGAAGCCCTCGCAGACCACCGCGTCGCAGCCGGCGTCCTGGCACTTCTTCGCCAGCTCGGGGCTGGCCACCACGTGCACCACCGTGCAGCCCGCCTGCTTCAGGGGACCGATGGCCCGCCGGGGCGAACCCGCCGAGGTGAAGAAGATGCGCACCTCCTCCTCCAGCGCCACCTCCATCGCCTCGCGGGCGTGGTCGTAAAGGAGCGGCAGATTCACGCCGAAGGGCCGCGTGGTCAGGGTGCGGCACTTGCGGATCTGCGCGCGCAGCAGGTCCGGGCGCATGCTGCCGGCGCCCAGCAGCCCCAGGCAACCGGCCTCGGCCGCGGCGGCGGCCAGCTCCGCGCCGCTGTTGTAGACCATGCCGGCCTGGATGATGGGGTGCTCGATGCCGAACAGGGCGGTGACGCGGGTGTCGGGCCAGTGGGTCATGACCGGGGCGCTCCTTGGCTCGTGGGCCGGGACCCTGCCATCATACCACAGCCGGGTGCGGGCGCTAGGCGACGACCTTGTACAGGGTGAACAGCCCCAGCACCACCGTGACGGCGGCGATCAGCCGCTTGAGCTTCAGCTCGTCGATGTGCCGCACGAACTCCGTGGACAGGGGCACCGACAGCAGGGCGCCCGTGACCATGGGCACCAGCAGGTCGTAGTCGAAGCGCTGGCCCTTGTCCAAAAAGAGGATCACGCCCACCAGGCAGGTGAAGCCCTCGGCGAAGGAGGTGATGCCGACGGAGGCCTTGCCCTTGATGCCGCTGAGCACCTGGCCGCTGGTCATCAGGGGCCCGTAGCCGCCGCCCGAGAGGGCCTTGTTGAACGAGGCCACCGAGGCCAGGGCGAACATCTTCCAGGTCCGGTAGGCGAAGGTCCGCGCGTGGAACACCCAGATGGTGACTCCCGCCCCGGTGATGATCACCCCGATGACGAGCTTCAGCACCTCCGTCGGCACCCGCACGGCGATGGACACGCCGACCACCACGCCCACCACGCTGCCCAAAGCCAGCAGCAGGGCCACCCGCGTGTCCCGCGTGCGGCCCGAGAAGTCGACGTTGCCCGAGTCGTGGTGGAAGTACGAGGAGGCGAAGCCGCTCAGCAGCTCCGAGAAGAGCACCGACGGCACCAGTTCCAGGGGCGAGTAGCCGAAGGCCAGCAGGATGGGCGTCAACGCGGTACCGTAGCCCATGCCCAGCGAGCTGTCGACCAGCTCGCAGACGAAGCAGAGCAGGACCACGCCGAGCACCTTGGGCGTGAACTCCGCCCCCCGGCCCAGGGTCACCGCCACGAAGAGCCCGAGGACCGCCAGGATCCAGATCACCCGCACGCGGCTCAGCTTCCATCCGCCCGTCATCGCGCCGCCCCTTTCGCCCGTGCCACCTACAGCCCCAGGTCGTCCGCGACCTCCGCCAGCGCCGCCAGCACGTGGGCGATCACCTCGTCCTGCTCCAGCGAGAGGTCGGCCGCCCCTTCGGCGATCTCCTCGCGGCTGACCTTCGCCGCGAAATCCTTCTTCTTGAGCTTCTTGCGCACCGAGCGGACCTCCACCGCGGCGATCTTCCGGTCCGGTTGCACCATGGCGCAGGCCATGCAGAAGCCGCACAGCTCGTCGACGGCGAAGAGCCACCGCGCGCAGTCGTCTTCCCGCGGCACGCCCGTGTACGAGGCGTGGGAGAGGATCGTGCGCACGAACGGCTCGGGATAGCCCCTGGCCCGCAGGATCTCCGCCCCCTTGAACGGATGGTCGGGGGCCTCGGGGTGCTTCTCGTAGTCGAAGTCGTGGAGCAGCCCGACGGCGGCCCAGTAGGCCTCGTCCCCGCCGGTGCGGCGGGCGGCCGCGCGCATGGCCGCCTCCACGGCGTAGGCATGGCGGCGCAGGCTGTCGGTCAGGGTGTGCTCGTGCAGCAGGGCCAGCGTGTTGGCGCGGTCGTAAACGGGATCCATCGGCTCCTCCACGGGGAATTCGGCGCCACGATCATAGCACCCCGGCGCGCCGCGCAACAGGCCTAGAGCGCCAGCTCGTCCTCGTGATCGTTCAGCCAGACATAGGCGTCCCGGTGCCAGGGGCAGGCCCCGTCCAGCAGGGCCCAGAACCGGGGCGAGTGGTCCAGGTGCGCCAGGTGGCAGACCTCGTGGGCCACCACGGCGTCGATGACCCGGGGCGGGGCCATCACCAGCCGGTAGCAGAAGGAGAGGGTGCCGCGGCGGGAGCAGCTGCCCCAGCGGCTGGTGCGTTCGCCGACCACCACCTTCTGCGGCTGCAGACCCAGGGCGTCGGCCCAGAAGGCGGTGCGGGTCTCCAGCTCGCGGCGGGCCTCGCGGCGCAGCCAGCGCTGCAGGGCCGGCCGGGGTTCCAGCACCTGCGCGGGCGGCAATTGCAGCGCCAGGGTGTCCTCCCCCAGCTCCGCCCGGGGCCGGGCCCGGCCCGCGGGCAGGGCCTCCAGGCGCAGGGTGCGCGGCTCGCCCAGGAACAGCAGCGGCGACCCGGTGGTCAGCTCCACCCGCCGCGGCCCGTGGCGCACACCGTGCTTCTCCACCTGCGCGTCGATCCAGGCGGCCCAGCGGTCCAGCGCCCGCGCGGCCTCGCGC
>JACZKN010000112.1 GCA_014859985.1 Candidatus Krumholzibacteriia bacterium
CCCGCCACGAAGCCCCGCCGCGCCCTGCCGCCCATCCCGGACATGGACCCCGCGTTCAAGCAGCAGTGCGACCTGTTCGTGGCCCAGGCCCTGGGCCTGATCGAGCGCAGCGGCCAGGAGGCCGGCGGCATCGAGCCCGACCCGCTGCTGGTGGAGGCGGGCGGCGACCGCCGGGCGGCGCTCAGCCGTTTGCGCGATCTGGTGCTGCCCTGCACTGCCTGCGAGCTGAGCCAGGGCCGCACCCACACGGTGTTCGGCGAGGGCAACCCCGAGGCCGAGGTGGTGTTCATCGGCGAGGCGCCCGGCGCCGACGAGGACGCCCAGGGCCAGCCGTTCGTGGGCAAGAGCGGGCAGCTGCTGACCAAGGTCATCGCCGCGATCGGCTTCGCCCGCGAGGATGTGTTCATCTGCAACATCCTGAAGTGCCGCCCGCCGGGCAACCGGGACCCGCTGCCGGCGGAGGTGGCGAGCTGCGAGCCGCACCTGAGGCGGCAGCTGGCCATCCTGCAGCCCAAGCTGATCTGCTGCCTGGGCCGGATCGCGGCGCAGACCCTGCTGGGCACCGACACCAGTCTAAAGCGCCTGCGCGAGACGGTGCACTTCTACGCGGGCATCCCCGTGCTGGCCACCTACCATCCGGCCGCGCTCCTGCGCAATCCCGAGTACAAGCGCGACACCTGGGACGATGTGCGCAAGCTGCGGGCGCTGCATGATGCGCTAGCGGCGCGGGGCTGAACCGCCGCCCCTGGCCTGCAGCACGGCGATCAGCTCGTCCTCGATCTCCCTCACTTTTTCCCCGAGGTCGAAGCGCGCGGCGACGGCCTCGCGGCCCGCGGGCCCGGGCCATGGGCGCCCGGGTCGCCGGGCGCGGCCAGCAGGCCGGTGCGGCCGTCGTCGACGATCTCGAGGACGCCGCCGGCCCGGGTCGCCACCACGGGCACGCCCTGGTGCATGGCCTCGATGATGACCAGCCCGAACGGCTCCGGCTCGGTCGAGGCGTGGACCAGCACGTCCATGGCGGCCACCAGTTCGTCCACGTCGGTGCGGAAGCCGGTGAAGACCGTCCGTTCGCCGATACCCAGATCAGTGGCCAGCGCCTTCAGCCGGTCCACGTAATCCTGCTCGCCGTAGATGGCGTCGCCCACGAGCATGAAGCGGGCTTCCGGCCGCGCGGCCGCGATCTTGGCAGCCGCCTGCAGGAAGACGTCCGGCCCCTTCCAGGCCACGAGCCGGCCGACCATGCCCACCAAGGGCGCGTCCGCGGGCAGGTTCCAGGCGGCGCGCACGGCCGGCCGGTCGGTGGCCACCTGTGGCCGGGTGGTGGCGATGCCGTTGTGGACCAGCCCGACCTTCGCCGCGGGCACGCCCAGGCCGACGAGGGCGTCGCGCACGACGCCGGAGACGGCCAGCACCCGGTCGGTCAGGTGGGTGGCCGCCAGCCGGAACAGCATCAGGTTCAGGCGGCTGAAGGCCGCGGGGCCGACGATGTCGTGCAGGCGCCAGACCACGGGCCGCCCCGCCAGCCGCCCGGCCAGGCTGCCGTAGACGTCGGCCTTGGCGCTGTTGGTGTAGACCAGGTCGAAGCGCTCGCGCCGGATCAGGGCGGCCAGGTCGCGGACGGTGAGCGCCAGGTCCAGGGGGTAGGCCAGGGGCGCCAGGGGGCTGGTGCCCAGGGACTGGCGCTTGATGTCCAGCAGCCGGGGGCGGGGGTGGCCGAAGTGCAGGGGGATGCTCCTGCGCGCGAGCTCGGCGGTCAGGGGGCCTTCGTGAGGGCAGGCTACCGCGGGTGAGAACCGGTCGCGGTCCAGGTGGTCGAGGAGGTCCAGGAGGGTGCGTTCGGCGCCGCCCAGGTCGACGGCGTGGTTGATGATCAGGAGGCGGTCGGGCGGCACGTTCGGGACCTTTCTGCGCGGCACGAGGCCGGGCGCGGCGGTGCGGCGCATAGCCGGGACGGGCGGGGGGATCATAGGCGA
>JACZKN010000113.1 GCA_014859985.1 Candidatus Krumholzibacteriia bacterium
GCCGGCGGTGGCGACGGTGAACCCGTCGTCCCGGTGCCGCAGGGCGGTCGCGCCGCAGCGGGTGCGCACCTGGACGCCCGCGGCCGCGGCCGCGTCCGTCAGGGCGCCCACGATGGTGGCCGAATCGTCCGTGACCGGGAACATGCGCCCGTCGTCCTCGGTCTTCAGGCTGACGCCCTCGGCGGCGAACCAGGCCTCGGTCTCGGCGGGGCCGAAGTGGTGGAACGGGCCCCGCAGCTCGCGGCCGCCGCGGGGGTAGTGGGCGACCAGCCGGGCCGGGTCGAAGCAGGCGTGGGTCACGTTGCAGCGGCCGCCGCCGGAGACCCGCACCTTGCGCAGCACCTCGGCCCCCTGCTCCAGCAGGACGACGGGCGTGGCCGGATCCTCGCGGCGGGCGGTGACGGCGGCGAAGAAGCCGGCGGGGCCGCCCCCGATGACGACGAGCATGGCGCTCCGGGCGCGTTGTCCGCGCGGTCGAACGGCGTTATCGTGGGGGCGATCATCGCAGAATCCCGTCCGTCGAGCCACAAGGAGACTCGCCATGCCCGCAGCCGGCACCAAGGCGCCCGCCTTCGCCCTGCCCAACCAGGACGGCAAGAAGATCAAGCTGTCGGACTTCAAGGGCAAGACCGTCGTGCTCTTCGCCTACCCGAAGGCCGCCACCAGCGGCTGAAGCGTCCAGGCCAAGGGGTTCCGGGAGAACCTCGCCGCGATCACCAAGGCCGGGGGCATCGTCCTGGGCATGAGCCCCGACCCGGTGGCCAAGCTGAAGAAGTGGCACGACAAGGAGGCCTTCGGCTACGACCTGCTTGCGGACGAGGCCCACGAGGTGCTGCAGGCGTACGGTGCCTGGGGCGAGAAGTCCATGTACGGCAAGAAATTTTTCGGCGTCGTGCGCAGCCACTGGGTGATCGGCCCGGACGGGCGGATCGTCGACGAACAGCTCAAGATCTCGCCCGCCGACAGCGTCGCCAAGGCGACCGTGTCCGTGCTCGGGAAGGAGTGACCATGAAAGCGCTCATGATCGCGTGCGCGTTGGCCGCGCTGCTGGCGGCCGACCAGGCGACGGCCGAACCGGCGGCGGCCGGCGACCCCCTGGACGTCTTCAAGCCCTACTGCGGCAAGACCTGGCGGGGCGAGTTCACCGGCGGGGACGGCCAGGCCATGACCGACGTCTCGCGTTGGGAGCTGGTCCTGGGCGGCAAGGCCGTGCGCACCGTGCACTCCCTGAACGACGGCGTCTACGGGGGCGAATCGCTGACCTACTGGGATCCCGCGCGCCGGACGCTGGCCTTCGTCTACGTCACCACCGCGGGCTTCCGCACCGAGGGCACCATGGCGGTCGACGCCGCCGGCTTCACGGCCCACGAGAAGGTGATCGGCGACCCCGACGGCGTCACCGAGGTACGCTCGACCTGGCGCCTCGATGACGACGGCTCCTTCGCCTTGGCTTCGGAGTTCCTAAAGGACGGGCAGTGGGTGCCGGGGCACAGCATCCGCTACGTGGAGGCCCCGGAGGCCGAGGTCCGTTTCCGCTAGCCGGCGCGCGGATTGACCCAGGCGGGTCCGTCCAGTAAAATGACAGAGCTCATTCAGCTCTCTGCCGGTCCGTTCGCTCTTCTTGGGGGAAGCCATGAAATCCTCGCTCCTGACCGCCCTGCTCAGCGTCGGGCTCGCCCTGCCCGCCGCTGGCGACGGTCTGCCCGATTTCGGACTCTCGACCGTGACCATGGCCACGCCGGGCCCCGTCATGATGCGGGTGCACCCGGACGGCAGTGGGCCGCCGTTTACCGAGGCCTTCCAGGGGTCGGGCAACCGGGTGGACGCGACTGTCACGCTCCTGCTCCTGGATGCCATGGCCATGCCGATCTGGAACTTCCCGGCCGAGGACATCTGGCTGCAGGCGCAAAACGGCGGCCTCGTGCCCTGCGGCGGTGGTGCCGGCCTGATCCCCGACCGCAACACCGACCAGGACGGCACGACGGTCTGGGTGGCGCCGCCGCGGGCCGGGGGCCACACGACAGGCCTGACCCTGGTCTACGTCAACGGCACACCGTTGATCTCGTCGGCGGGGCTCGATCTGCGTTTCACCAGCCCCGATCTGGACGGCAGCGGCTCGGTGACCCTGACCGACGGCGGGCTGTTCACCCAGGACCTGTTCGGCACCTACGCCGAGCGGTCGGACCTGAACTGGGACGGGCACATCAACATCAGCGACGTCGGCGTGATGGCGGGCGCCATGGGCCAGGGCTGCCCGTAGCCGGCGGCGGTCAGGCGCCCCCGACGCCCAGATCCCGCATCGCCCCGAGCAGCGGCGCGTGCACCGCGCCGTTGGTGGCGACGATGCCCAGGTTCTGCCCCAGCTCGGAGCCCTGCCCGAAATCCAACTCGCGCCCCAGCACGTCGGTCACCCGGCCGCCGGCCTCGGTGACCGCCAGCACGCCGGCGGCGTGGTCCCAGATCTTCTCGCGGTACCGGGCGTCGCGGGGCAGGCGCAGGTAGGCCTCGGCCTCGCCCCGGGCCACCACCGCGTACTTGGTCATGGAGTCCAGGCGCCGCGGCTCGGCGACGATGGCCAGGCGGGCGGCGATCAGGGCGGCCTTGTCGTGGGCGGAGTGGGCCGCTTCCACCGATTCGCAGAAGCGGATGCGCGCCGGGTCCGCCTGGGCGCTGACCCGCACCGCCGCGGCCGGGCCGGCCGTGGCCATGGGCACCTGCCAGGCGCCCCGGCCGCGCAGGGCCACCACCACGGTGCCGTCGCCCCGGTCGCCGTCCAGCGCGGGGCCCAGGTTGGGGCAGGCCAGGGCCGAGCAGGCCACCTGGCCGTCCAGGATCAACGCCAGGCCCACGGCGTACTGCTCGCCCCGCAGGAAGCCCTTGGTGCCGTCGATGGGGTCGAGGGTCCAGAAACGGGCCGAGTGCCGGTGGGCGTTGCCCCGGTCGATCCAGGCGCAGACCTGGTCCACGCCCGCGCCGGGCGCGCGCCCGCCCACCAGGGCCACGACCTGGTCCAGCAGCGCGGCGTTGCGCGGCTCGCGCAGCTCGGCGCTGTCCTCCTCGGCGATCACGGGGTCGTGCGCGAAGGCGGCGCCCAGCGCGCGGCAGACCAGGGCCTGGCTCCCGTAGTCGGCCACCGTGACCGGACTTCTGTCCTTCTTGCGCATGGCGCCGGGGTCGATGGCCGCCTGCACCTCGCGGCACAGCAGGCCCGCCTCACGGACCGCGGCCAGGGCGGTGTCCAGTTCGCGGGCCAGGGGATGGTCGTGCCAGGGTGTCGTCATGGTGCACCTCGTCGGTTGTCGCGGTCGGTCCGCGCCCAATCTAAGGGCCGCCCGTGCCGGGGGCCACGGGACCGTCGGCCGCGGCCATGAGCTCGCGGTGCAGCCGCCGCGCCCGGCTGCCCACCACCGCCGTCTCCACGGTGTCGCCCGCCAGGATGAGCGCGGTGGCCAGCAGCGCCCCGTTGAGGGTGGGATTCCAGGCCACCAGCGCGAAGCCGGGCACCACCAGCACCAGGGCCTTGAGCAGGCTGGCCGCGGCGATGACCCCCGTGCGCCGGCGGTTCATCAGGAAGCCCTGGCTGATCGAGCGCAGGCCCATGGTCAACGGATGGTACGGGATCAGCAGCAGCGCGGTGGTCACATAGGCGGCCTTGTCCGCCGGCAGGGAGAACACGTCCCGCAGCAGCACGTGCCGCAGGGGCGTCCACACCCAGGCCCCGACCAGGACCACGAACAGGGCGATCACCGCCGTCGCGAAGCGCAGCAGCTTGCGCAGGTCGTGGCGGTCCCGCAGCAGCACCAGGGTGGTGTTCTGCAGGGCCCACAAGGGCGAGGCCATCAGGACCAGCAGGGGAAAGACGAAGCCCAGCCCGCCCTGGGCCAGGTCCGGGTCCGCCGTGCGGCCCATCACCGCGTTGAGCAGCGGGCGCATGGCCGACCAGGTGACGGTGCTGACCATCAGGGGGCCGATGAAGGCCAGGAACGGCCGCCAGCTTACCGGTTCGTCCCGCCCGGCGTCGATGCCCGCGGCGCCCCGCCGCGCCAGCCGCCAGGCGCGCCACCCCGAGTAGACGGTCTCCAGGAGCACCGCGGCGGTCATGGCCGCGCCGCCGACGATCGCCGGCGGCCAGCCGCTGCGGCCGATCAGCCCGAACACGATGGCCCCGACCAGGATCAGCCGCAGCCCGGTGGCCTGGCTGATGATCCGGGTGTCGCGGTGGCGCAGCACCATGCCCCAGGCCAGGGCGCGCAGGGGCAGCAGCAGAGGGATCGGCGCCTGCACCAGCAGGATCCCCCGGGCCAGCTCCGCCACGGCGGGGGTCGAGCCGATGAGGCGGCCGAAGACGAGATCCCCCGCCGGCGTCAGGGCCAGCAGCAGGTCCAGGCCGCTGATCACCAGGCCCAGGCTCAGGCCCTTGGTGATCAGGTCGCGCCGGGCCCGCGGGCCGGTGCCCATGGCGGCGACGACCTGCTGGAACGGGAACAAGGGCGAGTTGAGGAACACCGCCAGGCCGAAGCCCACGCCGTAGGCCGCCAGCTGCACGATGGCGTCGTCGCTGCGTCCCAACCCTGCGTTGATGATGGGGTGGGCCACCGTCATCATCTGGCTGGTCAGGACCAGGGGCCAGTAGAAGGCGAAGATCTGCCGGTGGCCCAGCGGCGGCTGCGCGGCGGCCGCGGCGGCCGTGGTGCCCGGGGTGCCCGTGGTGCCGTGACCGGCGCCTACTCCCACTCGATGGTCCCCGGCGGCTTGCTGGTCAGGTCGTAGGTCAGGCCGCTGATGCCCGGCAGGGCCAGGATGTCCCGGCGCAGGTCCGCCAGCAGGGCCGGCGGCAGCTCGGCCGCGGTCGCGGTCATGGCCCGCTCGCTGCGGATGGGGCGGACGATGCACAGCTCCCGGCCCTGCCCGTCGATCTCCAGGGGCACCAGCACCGTGGGGCACTGCCACACCTGGTCGTACAGGCCGTGGCGGCGCAGCGCCTCCATGACGATGTGGTCGCACTCCCGCAGCAGCTCCAGGCGGTCGCGGGTCATGCCCGCGGCCAGGGGCAGGAAGCTCCGGGGCATGGTGTCGGTCAGGTTCCACAGGGCGCGGTTCAGGCCGCCCACGGTCTTGAACACGCGGCCGGCCAGTTGCTTCAGCGTGGCCCAGTCCGCCTGGCCGTGGAAGAGCACCGGGTGCTCGTAGCTGCGCAGGTCGGCCTTCACGCCGACCGACCTGATGGGCAGGGGCGCCGCCCGCAGGCCCGCCTCGGCGGCGATCGCGTCCACCGCCGGGGCGATCCGTGCCAGCAGGTCCGCGTCCGGGACGTGCCCGTCCGCGCACAGCAGCCGCACGCCCAGGCCCGGGCCGGGGAAGGGGTGGCGCCAGATCATCTCGTGGGGGATGCCCAGCTTCGCGCCCAGCTCGCGCACCTCGACCTTGTAGAGATCGGCCAGGGGCTCGACCACCTTGCCGGCGGCGATCATCTCCTCGATGATGGGCACGCGGTTGTGGTGGGTCTTGATGGTGTCGGCGCGCTTCGTGCCGCCGGTCTCGATGGTGTCGGGGTAGATGGTGCCCTGGCCCAGCAGGTGGTCCTGCAGGCCCAGGCGCCGCGCCTCGCCCTCGAAGACGGCGATGAACGTGTCGCCGATGGCGCGGCGCTTCGCCTCGGGCTCGATCTTGTCCTCCAGCGCCGCCAGGAAGGCGTCGCTGGCGTCCACGAAGTGGAAGTCGTCGCCCAGGCCCAGGTCCGCGAACATGGCGCAGACGGCCCTGGACTCGTCCTTGCGCATCAGGCCGTTGTCCACGTGCAGCAGCTTCAGGCGGCCGGGCCCGAGGGCCTCGGCGAAGAGCTTCGCCGCCACGGTGGAGTCGACGCCGCCGGACGCCAGCAGGAACACCGACCGGTCGCCCACGCGGTCGCGGATGCGCTGCACCTCCTCGTCGACGAACTTCTCCATGGTCCAGGTGGGCCGGCAGCCGCAGATCTTCCGCGCGAAGTTGGCGATCATCGCGTCGCCGTGCAGGGTGTCGTCCACCTCGGGATGGAACTGGAAGCCGTAGCGGCGCAACCTGTCCGACCCGATGGCGGCGTAGCGGTGGGGTTCGGCGCCTTCGCCCAGCACGCTCCAGCCCAGCTCGGTGAAGTCCGGGCCCACGGCGGTGACCGAGTCGAAGTGGCTCATCCACACCTGCTCGACCTTGTCCAGGCCCGCGAACAGGGGGTGATCCTGCAGGATGTGCAGGTCGGCGTGGCCCCACTCCTGCTTCCCGTGCACCACCGTGCCGCCGTAGTGCTTGGCGATCTCCTGGTGGCCGAAGCAGAAGCCGAGGACGGGGACGTCCAGGTCGAGGATGCCCTTGTTCCAGTCCGCATCCTCGCCGAAGGAGGCCAGCGAAGGGCTGCCGCTGAGGATGACGCCCTTGAAGCCGGCGAAGGCCTCGTCCGGATCCTCGGGTTGGCGGATCTCGGCCAGGACGTGCGCCCGCCGCACCTTGGTGGCGATCAGGTGGGCGTACTGCCCGCCGAAGTCGACGACGGCGATCTTGTCGTGCTGCATCGGTCCATCCCGCGGTTCGGGGCGGCGAGGGGGGGCCGGGCCCAGAGGCCGCCCGGGAAGGCCCCATAGATAACAAAAGGCGGGGGGATTCTCAACCGGGTTCGGGGGCGGCGGCTTGCCCTCGCCGCACCGGCCCCGTAGACTGAATCGAGGCATGCCGTTGCCATGCCGGGGGGACCCCATCAGGACGACGAAGCGAGCATCCATGGCCGGTCTCAGCGTTCCCATGCCGTGGCGCGCGCACGCTGCCGTCGGCCTTGGCCTTGGCCTGGCCCTGCTCGCTGCCGCGGGCTGCGGCGCCCACGGCAGCGCCACCGTCGTCGGGCGTACGGCCTCCAGCCTGCCGGCCGCGCCGGCGGACACGGCCTCCTTCGCCATCCGCCTGGCGGACTTCATGGCCCGCGATGCCGACGCCCGGGACCACGCACGGCAGCGTGTCGCCGCCGATGCCGAGGCCTGGCGGCGATTCGACGACATCGTTGCGACGCGGCAGGACCGCCGCCGCCGCGGCTGGCTGTATGCCGGCCTGCCCCTCGACCGCAGGAACCTGGGCTACGGGCTGGTCGAGGCGCGCCGCCACCTCGCCGCTGTGGTTGCGGCGGACCCGTCCGCGGCCGAGGCCTGGTCCCGCCTGGCCCGCTACGGCCTGGAGACAGGCGACCTTTCCGGCGCCCTGGTCGATGCCCGACGGGCCCTGGCGGCCGCCGAAGCGCGGGAGCGCGCGGGCGAGCCCGTCGCGGCGGCCGACCGCCTGGCCATCCGTCACGAGTTGGCCTGGGCCCTGCGCGACTTGGCGCTGTGGGACGAGGGACTCGCCGCAGTGGCCGAGGGCCGCGCGGAGTTCCCGGCCGACCGGGACCTGGTGGTAGTCGAGGGTCTGCTGCTGGCCGGAGCCGGTCGGCTGTCCGAGGCGATCGCCCTCGCGGCGAAGCTGCCCCCGGCGCCGGTCTTCGTCATGCTAGGCCAGCAGTCCAAGCTCACGCGGCCGGTCCCGTCGGACTACGAGAGCCAGTGGATCCGGGCGCAGGCCTACGCGGCCGCCGGGGACTGGGCCATGGCGTTCCACGTACTGGGCCAGGAGGCCGAGGACCTCGACCGTTCGACCAACCTCCGCGGCGGCACCCAGGACCGCAAGCTGGGGACGATGACGCTGATGCCCCACCAGGTCCGCTTCTGGAACGATGTGGGGCTGGTCGCCGAGATGCTGGGGGCCGACTCGGCCATCGACTACTACAGCCGGGCCTGGGACCAACGCGAATACGCGCGGTACTACCCGTCCGGGATCTCGGCGACCGGGCCCCTGGTGTTCGACGTGCCGAGCGGGCGCATCCCCTTCTTCGAGTCGTTCTACGGGCGATTCTGGGTCGCCGGCTCGCGCTTCGGCTTCGTCGCCGCCCAGCTGGACCGCATGTCCCTGGCCGCGGGCGAGGCAGCCCGCCGCGAGGCCGCGGCCGCGGCGTTCCTGCACCTGGACATCCTGGAGCGGCGCGGCATCCGGACCGATGTCTGCCACGCCCTGCGCGGCCGGATCCACTATCGGCTGGAGCAGTGGGAGTCTGCCCGCCATCACCTGGTCCGGGCCCACGCGGCGTTCGCCGCCCAGGCCCGCGTCGACCCCCGCACCAGCCTCCTGCTGGGCATGCTCGACCTGCGGGAGGAACGCTTCCTCGCGGCTGCGGCCCGGTTGCGCGAGGCGCTGGCCGCGGACCCCGATCAGGCCCTCGGCTGGCGCATGCTGGGCGTTGCCTGCGCCAACCTCGAACGGGGGGACGAGGCGCTGTCCGCCATGAACCGGGCCGTGGTCCTGGAGCCGGCCTCCCTGGCGGGGCGTTACAACCGCGGCCTGCTGCTGCTGCAGCTGGGGCGCTGCCAGGAGGCGGTGGCGGACCTGGACCTGGCCCTGCGCCTGGACCCGGGCAACACCGACCTGCCCCGGCTGCTGCAGCTGGCGGCCACCTGCGGACGCGAAGGGGACGCCGCCGCGACGGGCGTGCGCCCCGGCGGGGTCGGAGGGATCCGCTTCGAGGCCGACCTGGAGGCGTTGGTCCAGCAGCTCGCCGGTGAGCTCGCCACGCTCTTCTCGCCGGCCGAAGGCCCGCGGCCTGCCCTGGAGGATCGCCTGGCCCTGCTCGACCGCGTCGCGGCTGGCGGCGACGGAACCACGCTGCGCGGGGCCCGGGCCGTGCTGCTGCTGGACCTGGGCCGCCCCGCCGCCGCCCGCGATCTCCTGGCCGGCGGATGGCCCGACGGCCTGCGCCCACCCGAGGACCTGATCCTGCTCTACGCCGACTGGCAGTTGGGCGACCTGGCCCGCCTGCATGCCCTGGTGGGGCAGGCCCTCGCCGGCGAGCTGCAGAGCAGCAACCCGTACCTCTGGGCCCTGGCCCTGCTGGAGATTCGCCGCGACCCGGGACCGTGGGGCGACGACGCCGAAGCCCGCCTGGTTTCCCGCTGGTTCGATCGCCCAGGGGGCATCAGCGGCACCACGCTGCGGTACTGGACGGAGGTGATCGCCCGGGAGATGGCGGTGGCGCGGGGCGGCCGTGCGACGGGACAGGGTTGAGATCGCTCGACGCGGCGTGATACGATGAACGCCGGACCGGGCGTTTGGCGGAATTCGGCAGGTGACTTATGCACAGGACGCTGTTGACGATCATCTTGCTGGCTGCCGCAGCGGCGACCGCCGTCGGCGCCGCCGAACTCGTCCCGGTCCCGCTGGACCTGGGCGAACCGCCCCTGTTCATCCAGGCGGGCGAGACGGCAAGCGTGCCCTTCGACGCCGGCCGGCCCCTGGAGGGAATGACCGGGGGCGCCGTGGCCCTGCGCGGCTCGGGCGACTTCCTGCGCACCATCTGCTGGACCTTCGGGGGCTACGGCGGCGGCCAGTGGTTGCGCCGCGAGGACGAGGGGCTGACCGTCGCGCTGAAGGCGGGAGACACCGTGGTCGCCGAGGCCACCCTGCGCTACGCCGAGGCCGACTACCCCGGATTCGTGGGCGTGAACTTCGACACGACGCTGGTCCTGGCGGCCGACGACTGGTCGGCGCTGGCCGGGGGCACCGGCACGATCGTCTTCGGACCGCTGGACTGCGACTACTTCCCGTCCTACCCCGAGGTCTGCATCTGCGACCCGTCGGCCGGCCTGCTGGAGGCGACCTTCGTGGCGACCGTCGGCGACGGCGTCCCCGTGGTCCCCGCCGCCTGGGGCGCCGTGAAGGCCCGCTACCGCTAGGGCGCCCGGGTCCGCGTCCGTCAGCGCCCCTCGACCTCGCCCGTCAGGGGCACGAACCTGACCGGCAGCACCACCCGCCGGGTCAACACCCCGTCCGGCAGCTTCTCCAGCACCGTCAGCCACTGGGTGTCGCCCTGGGGGCCCAGGGGCATGACCAGCCGCCCGCCGGGCCTGAGTTGGTCGATCAGGGCCTGGGGCACGCGCTCGGCCGCCGCCGTGACCATGATGCCGGCGAAGGGCGCGTGTTCGGGTCGTCCCCGGTAGCCGTCCCCGGTGTGCACCTTTACGTTATCGTAGCCCAGGCGGACCAGTCGCTTGCGGGCGGACAGGGCCAGGTCGGTCACGATCTCGATGGTGTGGACGTACCCCTGGGGCAGGACCGTGGCCAGGACCGCGGCCTGGTAGCCGGAGCCGGTGCCCACTTCGAGCACGGTGTCGGTCGGCGCCAGCTCCAGCAGGTCGGTCATCAGCGCCACGATGGTGGGCTGGCTGATGGTCTGGCCCAGGCCGATGGGCAGGGCCCGGTTCTCGTAGGCGAGGAGCTGCAGCTCGTCCGGGACGAAGAGGTGGCGGGGCACCGCCAGCAGGGCCTCGTCCACCGGGCCGGACAGGCGGGGGCGGCCCAGGACGTCGTCGTTGCGGGCCACGTCCCGCCGCACGGCCTCGACCATGGCCAGACGCTCGTCGCGACGATCGTCCCGGGTGGGCCCGGGGCGGTCTCCGGACGGGGAACCGAACGAGGAACCGGCGACTGAACACATGACCAATCCGAGCGCGATAACGGTTTGCGAGCGCTTGTCCATGGCTGCACCACCCCCACCACGATAACGCGATCGCGGCGGGGGGGCAACGGCCGCGGCCCCGAGGAGGCGGCCCATGACGATCAGGAACATCATCACCGCGGCGGCGGCGCTGCTGCTGCTGGGAGGGACGGACGCCATGAGCGCACAGGACAAGGACGGCGCCGCGAAGCTGGAGACCGCCACCCTGGGCGGCGGCTGCTTCTGGTGCCTGGAGGCGGTGTACGAGGAGATGGCCGGGGTCACGGAGGTCGTCAGCGGCTACGCCGGCGGCCGCGGCGCCAACCCCACCTACGACGAGGTCTGCAGCGGCCGCACCGGCCACGCCGAGGTGGTGCAGATCACCTACGACCCCGCGGTCACCAGCTTCGGCGAGATCCTGGGGGTGTTCTTCACCATCCACGACCCCACCACCCTGAACCGCCAGGGCGCGGACGTGGGCACCCAGTACCGCTCGGTCATCTTCTGCCACGACGCGGCCCAGAAGGAGACGGCCGAAGAGGCCATCGCCGCGGTGAACGCATCGGGCGCCTGGAAGAACCGGGTCGTGACCGAGGTGACGCCGCTGCCCCGCTTCTACCGCGCCGAGACCTACCACCAGGACTACTACGCCAACAACGAGGCCCAGGGCTACTGCCAGGCGGTCATCAACCCCAAGCTGGCGAAGTTCCGCAAGGAGTGGGCGCAGAAGTTGAAGAAGGGGTCGTCCTGACCGGTGCCATCAGCGCCGCTCGTGCCACAGGCGATGGCAGGATGCGCACAGGGTGACGAGGTTCGCGGGCTCGTGGGCGCCGCCACGGGCCCGCGGCTTCTTATGGTGGACCTCCAGGAAGCGCGTGCGGCCGCAGCCCGGCGCCTGGCAGCGGTGGCGGTCGCGGGCCAGGACCTCGCGGCGGATGCGGGGCGCGATGGTGGCCGTGGCGCGCTTGCCTGGGGTGCTGACGACAGCGTCGCACTGCACGCGTTCGGCGTTGGCGCGGCCGAGGGGGCGTCCGTTCGCCTCGACTTGGCCGCAGTCGGGGCATTGGTGGACGTGAATGTGGACGTTTGGGTCCGACTTCCCCCGGGGGAAGCTTTCGACGTTATTCGTTGTGCTGCATTCACTTGAGGCCATAACTTGCAACGCCTCCAGCAGCAACTCGGCCCGGTCGCCGTTCGCGCCGCGCTTGCGCACCTGCTCCCAAAGCGCCTCCCAGCGGGCGTGCTGCTCGGGGGTGAACTCGACCGAGACGCGGACCGGGACCTCGGCGGCCAGCACCGTCTCGTCGGCCGGCGGCGCGAACAGCGAGGCCGCAGGCTTGGCCGTTGCCCGCGCCCTGACGCGCTTGACCTTCTGTACCAGCTGCGCCCGCGTCGAGGTGCGGGCTTCTTCGACCCACTTCTCCTCGGTGCGCGGAGAGGCAACCTGGATGATCTCGCGGATCTTGGTGTAGCCGATTTCCGGCAGGGCTTCCTTCATCGCCGGCAACCGCTCGAGCGCTTGCACCAGCCGCATGAAGTCGCTGATGCGGGTCTCGGAGTAGCCCAACTCGACGCGGGCATACTGCTGCATGGAGGCGTAGCCGAGCTCGCGGTGCAGCCCGCGGGCCAGGATCTCGCCGAACCAGAGCACGGCGCACTGACGGGCAGCGGCCTCGGCGCTGGAGGCGGATTTCAGGGCAGAATCGGCCTCGCGGGCCGGGCGGCCGGGGGCGAACTCGGTGAGCATGGCGGGCTCCAATCCCGGGAGGAATCGTGTGGCGAAAATATAGCGAAATACATCGACAAGCGCAAGCGGAATATTGCCATTGGCCAGGAGGAAATCCGGTCGCGGAGATCCTGGGGCCGCCGCGCAACCGGCACCCGCCCGAAATTCGCCGAGATCGTCCGCTAGGCCCTCACTCCCCCACCACCCCGTCGTCCGTCTCGTCCGCCGCGCGCGCCTTCAGGTCCCGCAGCAGGCGCCGCACGTCCTTCACGCCGCCCCAGGTGAACCAGACGATCACCACCGCGCCGACGGCCAGGTCGATCCAGGTCTTGGTCTCCCAGAAGCGCAGCCAGGCGGGATCCCAGCGGGACCAGTCGCCGCCCGGGACGTCGCGGGTCAGGAAATACACGGTGCCGACGATGAAGACCACCACCCAGCCCAGGCTCCAGCCCCAGGTGGCCACGTAGAGGGCCTTGTCCCGCCGCCCGAACTCGCTGTTGATGCCCAGGGCGCGCCAGCCGCGGCTGACGGCGACGGTGCCGTGCTCGACCTCGCCGGCGATCTCGTGGCGGCCCCGGTGCAGCAGCCGGTCCAGGTCGAAGGGCCGGCGGCGCACCGCCTGCTGGATCAGCGAGACGCCCACGTACACCACCAGCGACAGCCACATGGCCCAGCCCCACAGCTCCTGGCCGTTGGGCAGACGGTCGGCCATGAGCACCGCCCACTGGGCGGTGCGCTCGGCGCCGAAGCCGTCGAACAGGCCCCAGAACGCGACCCCGGTCTCCCGCCAGGAGCGCTCCGCCTGCTCCAGCAGGAAGCCCGTCAGGGTCAGGGTCACGCCGGTAATGCCCGTGGCCCAGGCCGCGGCCGTGGTCCCCCAGCGGGTGTAGAGGCCGCCGATCACCACCGCGCCCGACCAGCCGGCGAAGATCGCGCCCGTCAGGGCGAAGAACAGCAGGATGGCCTGGCTCTGCTTGTAGAGCAGCGAGAACACGAACACGAACGCCGCCACGCCGACGACGCCCCAGCGCAGCAGCTTGAGGTGGGCCCGCGGCCCCAGGGGCCGCCCGCGCAGGGGCAGCACCACGTCCTGCATGAAGATGGAACTCCACGAGTGCAGGTACGAGCTCTGGGTCGAGATGGCCGCGCCCACCATCAGCGCCGCGAACGCTCCCAGCAGGCCCGGCGGCAAGAGCAGCGCCAGGGTCACCGGCGCCCGCATCTGGTTGCGCACCGCCTGGTTGTCGATGCCCGCGAGCTTGGCGTCCACCGCCGTGGCCATGGCCGACCAGTCGGGGTGGTTCAGCACCGTGAAGATCAGGATGGGCACCATGATCATGAACGCGTCCTGGACCTTGCCCCGCCAGTGGCCCAGCACCTGGCCCATCTTGCCCTCGTGGGCGGTGCGGGCGGACGCGTTGTAGGCCTGGGTGCCCTGCCAGCTCATGGCCGAGTAGAACAGGCCCATCACCCCGATGATGAAGTAGGTGAAGTTGAAATCCTGGACGTAGCCCGTGTCGAAGGGGTTGATCTTGGAGTGGCCCGGCGGCTCGGACATCAGGGCCTGGCCCAGGTCGCCCCAGCCGATCTTCACGATCAGGTACACCGTCACGGCCAGGAACACCAGGTTGGCAAATGCCCCCTGCACGAAGTTGGTGATCAGGACGGCCACCTGGCCGCCCGCGAGCACGAAGAACACGGCCGTGCCCAGCAGCAGGGCCATCACCGTGGGGAAGGTGGGCAGTGCCGGGCCCAGCAGGGACCAGGACGGGGGCAGGCCCAGGTAGTTGACGAAGAAGTGGGCGCCCACGGCGGGGAAGATGCCGAAGTTGATGAGCCCCGCGCCGAAGGCCACGCTGCCGGCGAAGACCCGGAAGCGGCGGCTGTAGCGTCGCTCCAGGAACTCGGCCAGGGTCAGCGCGCGGGTGCGGCGGAAGCGGTAGTTCACCCAGCCGGTCACCGTCACGATCACCACGAACAGGGCCATGGTCAGGCCCCACCAGCTCATGGCGAAGCCGGCCTGCAGGCCCATCTCCAGGTTCGCGACCACGGTGATGGCGCCCAGCCCGGCGATGGCGCTGCTGATGGTCAGCAGGTAGCGGCCGGCCAGGCGGCCGGCGGCCAGGTAGTCGGTCACCCCGCGCATGTGGCCGCGGGTGGCCAGCACGGCACCGACGATCAGGGCGTACATCGCCCCCATGATGGTCCAGTCCAGGATGGTCATGTCAGAACAGCCGCGGCTCCTCGATGCGTTGGGCATCGCCCAGGGTGTGGCCCTCGAGGCGCAGCAGGCGGGCCTTGGTGGTGACGCCGCCGGCGAAGCCCACCAGCGAGCCGCCCTTGCCCACCAGCCGGTGGCAGGGCACGAGGATGGGCAGCGGGTTGTGGCCCGCGGCCTGGCCCACCGCCCGGGTGGCCGTCGGCTGGCGGATGGTCCGGGCCAGGTCCCCGTAGGTGCGCAGCTTGCCGTAGGGGATGCGCAGCAGGGCCTGCCAGACCTTCACCTGGAAGGGGGTGCCGTGCAGGTCCAGGGGGATATCGAACCGTTCGCGCCCGCCGGTGAAGTACTCGGCCAGCTGGTCGCGCAGCGCGGCGAAGGCGGCGCCGTCCTCGGCGATGGCGGGCTCCGGACCGGGCGGCGCGGCGGGTTCCGCGGCCC
>JACZKN010000114.1 GCA_014859985.1 Candidatus Krumholzibacteriia bacterium
GCGGCCGGCGACCGGGCTGAGGTGCTGCTTGAGGCGTTGCAATGTCTCTTCGTAACAACAAGTTGCAGCGATGCCATCCCCCGGGGGAAGCCGGACCCCGGCATCCACATTCACGTGCACCAGTGCCCCGACTGCGGGCAGGTCGAGGCGAACGGACGGGCCTTGGGCCGCGCCGACGCCGAGCGTGTGCAGTGCGACGCCGTCGTCAGCGCCCCCGGCAAGCGCGCCACAACCACCATCCCGCCCCGCACCCGCCGCGAAGTCCTGGCCCGCGACCGCCACCGCTGCCAGGGGCCGGGCTGCGGGCGCACGCGCTTCCTGGAGATCCACCACAAGTGGCCGCGGGCCCGTGGCGGCACCCACGAGCCCGCGAACCTCGTCACCTTGTGCGCGGCCTGCCATCGGTTGTGGCATGAGCGGCGCTGAGGGCGCTACTGGCCGCCGATGATCTCCAGCAGCGCTTCGGCGGCGCGGGGGTCGTCGAAGCGGCCCAGCCAGAAGACGGCGCCCTGGCGGATCTCCGGGTCCTGCTCGGTGCGCACTAGACGGCCAGCCATGACACCCCCGGAGGCGAAAGGGTTGCGGGACGCGGGAATTTTTCTTGGCGAAATCTCCAGCGTGTCGTATTGTTTTTGGTATCACAAAAAGTTTGCGCTGCCAGGCAAAGCGGCGCTGCGGGAAGGGTTGGGGCCATGGCGGAGATGATGCAGCTCAGCGCGAGCCTCGAGGATTACCTCGAGGCCATCTACCATACGGTCGAGGCCAAGGGCGCCGCCCGGGCCAAGGACATCGTCATGCGCCTGGGGGTGCACAACTCGTCCGTCACCCAGGCGCTGAAGTCCCTGGCGGAGAAGGAGCTGGTCAACTATGCCCCCTACGACACCATCACCTTGACGGCGTCGGGGGAGGCCATCGCCAAGGACGTGGTCAAGCGCCACGTGGTGCTGCGCAAGTTCCTGGGCACGGTGCTGGGCCTGCCGCCCAAGGAGGCGGACGAGGGCGCCTGCCGCATGGAGCACTCGGTCAGCGCGCCGATCCTCGACCGCATCGTCGCCTTCGTCGAGTACTTCGAGAATTGCCCGGCCAACGACATCCGCTGGGAACCGTCCGCGGGCTACTTCTGCGGGAAGAAGCATGACCACGAAGGCACCTGCGGTCGCGACTCGTGCGGCCACGACCTGGAACTGCACCTGCCGGATCTGAAGAAGCCGGCTGCCCGGGAGGGCGGATGATGACCCTGAGCATGGTGCACGAAGGCGCGCGGGCCGTGCTGCGGTCCATCGGGGGCGGCCAGCAGATGCGGGGGCGCCTGGCGGCGCTGGGCCTGCTGCCGGGCACCGAACTCGAGGTCGTGCAGAACTCGGGCGGGGGGCCGTTCGTCGTGGCCGTGCGGGGCAGCCGCATCGTGATCGGGCGCGGCATGGCGGCGCGCATCGAGGTCGAGTGAGCGAACACCGGGCCCGGCGGCGACGGCGGGCCCGTTCATCATAGGGTGGCGTTCAGGCATGGCAAAGACGAGCCTCCGCACCGACACGCTTACCGTGGCCGTGGCCGGCAATCCCAATTCGGGCAAGACCACCATCTTCAACGCCCTGACCGGTGCGCGGCAGCACGTGGGCAACTATCCCGGCGTGACCGTCGAATGGAAGCGCGGCACCGTGCGCCGGGGCGAGTTGGCCCTTGACCTGGTGGACCTGCCGGGCACCTACAGCCTGACGCCGTTCTCGGAGGAGGAGCTGGTCGCCCGCGACTACCTGATCAACGTGCGGCCGGACGTGGTGGTGGACGTGGTGGACGCGGCCAACCTCGAGCGCCACCTGTACCTGACCACCGAGCTGCTGGAGATCGGCCTGCCGCTGGTGCTCGTGCTGAACATGAGCGACGTGGCCCGCAGCCGCGGCCTGGTCATCGACACGGACCGCCTGTCGCGCCGCCTGGGCGTGCCCGTGGTCACCGCCGTGGGCAACCGGGGCCTGGGCATGGACGAGATCGTCGCGGCCGTGGCCGAAGTGGCCGCCCTGCAGGTGCACCTGCCCGGCCCGGGCAAGGTGTTCACGGCCACCGTCGGCGTCGACTCGAACGACCAGACGTCGGGCGGGCGCGGCAGCGTGGTCTTCATCGTCCGGGTGGCGGGCAAGGAGGCGATGAAGTCCGAGGTCATCCGCGAGGGCATGCCGCCGCTGCCCGTGCGCGTCGACCTGCGACGGCTGGGTCGGGGCGTAGGTAGGATCGGCCTGCCGTCGGGCGCCTCGACATTCACCCCCGGCGCGATGCGGAAACTTGGCAAGTAGAAGCTGGGGATCAGCCTGCTCAAGACGATCAGCGCGAACGGTGCCGTATGAGAATGTCAATCTGATCTGGGACCGGCTTGCCATTCGGATTCGGGACCACCACGGCCCGGTCAACGGGTGAGAGAGCGGGTGTCCCCAAGCGCTGATGGTGTTGTGTGGCACGTCTCGTCGTCAAGGGTGCTCCGCGCGTTCGCGGATGGGGCAGCGTCGAACGCCGTCCCCATGATCGTGGTCGACCGGCAGGGAAGGATGGCGTCCGGACAAGCAGTGAACTCCGTCATCGCCGGCAGGCAGCTCTGGGGCGCCGTCTCACTCGCGCTCGTCGCCGAGTTCGTGTCATACGCACAATGAGTCAGTGACCACTGTATAGTTCAGTGCATGCTGACTATTGCTTCGCGTCTTGATGTCATGAACCGGCTCGGCCGGGCCATGGCCGACCCGACGCGCTCCCGGATCCTGATGACCCTGCTCGACGGGCCGAGCTACCCGGCAGTGCTCTCGCGTGAACTAGAGCTGACCCGTTCGAACGTTTCCAATCACCTGACCTGCCTCCGCGACTGCGGGATCGTGGTCGCCCGGCCTGAGGGCAGGCAGACGCGGTACGAGATCGGCGATCCGCATCTCGCGGCGGCGCTCACCGCACTCGTAGACGTGACCCTCGCGGTCGACGAGCACGCGCGGTGCGTGGATGCTGCGTGCACGGTGCCGGGCTGCTGCGGGACGGGGGCGGGCGAGTGAGTGCGGCGTGCGGCTGCGAGCACGAGCCTGAGGCCAGGCCGGATGAAGAGGCAGAGGAGGCTGAGCGTCCCTGGTGGCGGGACCGCGGGATCATGGTCCCGGTATTCTCCGCTGTCGCGTTCCTCGCTGGACTGGTCGTTGAGTGGACGGTCGGCGAGCCCGCTGAGACGGCCTCGCTGGTGCTGTTCTGGGTCGCCCTGCTGCTGGGCGCGTCGACGTTCGTGCCGGGCGCGATCCGGAAGGTGCTCAAGGGCAAGCTGGGGATCAGCCTGCTGATGACGATCAGCGCGGTCGGCGCGGTCATCCTCGGCTACGTCGAGGAGGCTGCCGCGTTGGCGTTCCTCTACTCGATTGCCGAAGCCTTGGAGGACAAGGCGATGGACCGCGCCCGTGGCGGGCTGCGGGCGCTGCTCAAGCTGGTCCCTGAGACCGCGACGGTTCGCCGGGGTGGCGCAGCTGTCGAGGTCGCCGCGAAGGACCTCCAAGTCGGGCAGCTCATGCTGGTGCGCCCAGGCGAGCGGGTCGCGACCGACGGCGTCATCCGGTCCGGGCGCTCCAGCCTGGACACCTCGGCGATCACCGGGGAGTCGATCCC
>JACZKN010000014.1 GCA_014859985.1 Candidatus Krumholzibacteriia bacterium
GGGCGGACCGGCGGCGGCGGCGCAGGGCCCCCCGCGCCAGCGCGGGAAATGATCCGCCGGCAGCGGCGCCCGCTCCAGCCCCACGCCCAGGACCGAACTGCGGGCCTCCAGCCGCGGCCGGATCCCCGCGGGCACCGCCTCGGGCATGCGCGCAAGGTAGTCGGGCAGCGAATCCAGAAAAACTTCCCGGTGCCAGGCCGAGTTGAACACCACACGGTCGGCCGCCAGGGCGCTCAGGATGTTGGTGAAACCGAAATGGAAATCGAATTCCTCCTGGGGCGACAGGGGGTAGGTCAGCTGGTTCTCGTGCATGTACAGCAGCAGCGGCGCCCGGTCCAGGGGCCCGGGCAGCAGGCCCCGCAGGTCCGCCAGGTTCAGGAAGTCGGTGGCCACGATCAGGTCGCAGGCGGCGGGCGGCTCGGCGGCCAGCCGATCGGCGAACCAGGCCGCGGCCCCGCGCATGCGCCATTTCCAGAACCGGGCGGGCAGGGTCAGGCTGACGTAGCGGTGCCGGGAGTGCCGGATCAGGCCCTCCCGGAAGGCCCGATGCGAGCCTCCGTCGTAGGGTTCGATGAACAGGATCTCACGCAAGGTCAAGGGCCCCAATGGTCCCGGCGCCGGGGGCGGCCGGGCGGAAGCGGTGGACAGCCAGGCTGTTGATCGGAGCGGTCCGATCCTTTATAATGTATTCTGCAGCATTAGATAACACGAAAGGTTCTTGAGCATGAAGATGTCCGCATTCGCCTTCGTCTGCGCCCTGCAGTTCGTGTTCGCCGCCGCGGCGACGGCCCAGCCCTTCGAGAACGGCTCCGTGGTCGGCCAGGTGCCGGACCGGGTGGTCGTCACCCTGCGCGAGGGCGTGTCCATCGACCCGGACAAGGCGGCCGGGGCGGCCACCGGCGTGGCGTCCATCGACGGCCTGGTCCGGCGCTTCCAGGTGCGCGAGGTCGAGGCCCTCTACGCGCCGATGCTGCCGCGGGTCGAGAAGCGCTTCCAGCGGGAGCTGCAGGCGGGCAAGGCGACCGGCCGGCTCGACCTGGGCCCCCTGGCGCGGACCTTCGCCTTCGACTTCCCCGCGGAGATGGGTCTGGCCAACGTGCTGGCCGCCTTCGCCGCCCTGCCCGAGGTGGCAGAGGCGCGCGCGGTGGACATCTGCCGCAACTACGCCTTCCTGCCCAACGACCCGGGCATCGCCGCCAACCAGTGGTACCTGCGCAACATGAACGCCGGCGGGGGCGACGTGCGCGCCATCGGCGCCTGGAACCAGACCCTGGGCGACAGCAACGTGGTGATCGCCATCATCGACTCGGGCGTGCACTGGAACCACCCGGACCTGGGCGGTCCCCACCCCGACAAGGTCAACGGCGCCATCTGGACCAACTGGGCCGAGTACTACGGCACGCCCGGCGTGGACGACGACGGCAACGGCCGCGTCGACGACATCCGCGGCTGGGACTTCGTGAACCTCCCCGCCAACCAGGGCTGGCCCGACGAGGACGTGGTGGGCCAGGACAACGACCCCTCCGACTACGAGGGCCACGGCACCGCCTGCGCCGGCGTCGCCGCCGCGATCACCGACAACGGCATCGGCATCGCCGGCACCGCGCCCGGCTGCAAGATCATGGCCCTGCGCGCCGGCTGGCTGCCCAACGGGTCGACCCAGGGCGTCGTGCGCATGGACTTCGTCTCCCAGGCCATGATCTACGCCGCCGCCAACGGAGCCAACATCATCAACGCCAGCTGGGGCTCGACCAGCTTCCTGTCCAGCGCCGTCTCCACCTGCCAGGGCGTTGGCATCCTCATCGTCACGGCCGCGGGCAACGACGACACCGAGGGCAACGCCGGCCTGGGCGTCCCGAGCTACCTGTCCACGGCGCCGGGCGTCCTGGCGGTGGCGGCCACCGGCCCCAGCGACACCAAGGCCAGCTTCTCCAACTACGGCAGCTGGGTGGAGATCTCGGCGCCCGGCACGGGTATCTACACCACGTCCTACAACTCCTCGACCCAGGCCTCGACCTACGCCACGGTCCAGGGCACGAGCTTCTCCTCGCCCATCACCGCCGGTGCGGCGGCCCTGATCTGGTCGGCCAACCCAGGCTTCACCTACACCCAGGTCGCGAACCTGCTCATGAGCAGCGCCGACGACCTGGACGCCCTGAACCCCGCCTACGCGGGGAAGCTGGGCGCGGGCCGGGTCAACCTGCTGAAGGCCCTGGGCGACAACCTGCACCGCTACCCGTCGGAGTTCCCCACCCTCTACGACGCGCTCAATTCCGCGGCGGCCGGCGACACCGTCGGCATGGTCGGCGGCGACGTCGTCGCCGAGGCGATCACCGTGCCCAACCGGGGCATCAAGCTGGTCGGCGGCTACCAGGGCGACTACCTCTCGCGCGATCCCCTGGGCAACCCGAGCGTGCTGCAGGGCACCCTCGGCTTCTCGGTGCTGCGCTTCCTGGGCGGCGTGGGGCCGGACACCGAGGTCGACGGCTTCCGCATCCAGGGCGGTGGCGGCCTGGTGTTCGCGGGCATCCCCTACTTCGCCCGCTACGGCGCCGGTGTCATGCTCAACGCCACCTCGCCGACCCTGCGCAACCTGCACGTCACGGGCAACTCCGCCGGCTCGGGCACCGAACTGGGCTGCGGCGGCGGCATCGCGCTGTACAACTCCTCGGCGCTGCTGGAGAACGTGCTCGTGGAGGGCAACACCGCGGTGCTGGGCGCCGGGATCTTCGCCTACCAGAGCACGGCCACCCTGGTGGGCTGCACCATCCGGGACAACACGGCGATCACGGACAACTCCGGCCAGCCGGCCCGCGGCGGCGGCCTCCACGCGCTGGATTCGGACCTGACCCTGGTGGACTGCGTGGTCAGCGGCCATGCCGACCTGCTGGACGGCGGCGGCATCTACGCCGCCGGCTACAATACCGCGACGGACCTGGTGATGACCGGCGGCGAGATCAGCGGCAACACCGCATCCGGCAAGGGCGCCGGACTGTACCAGACGGGCGGCACGGTCGAGTTGCGGCGGGTGACGATGGCCGGCAACCTCAAGTCGGCCGCGGCCACCTTCAGCAACGGCGGCGGCTTCTACCTGGGCGGCGCCGACGCGACCCTCGACAGCCTCGTGCTCACGGGGAACGACGCCCACGCCGGCGGCGGCGGCATGTTCGACCTCTGCCCCCAGGCTACCCTGTCCAACTCCCTGGTGACGGGCAACAGTGCCGCCTTCTTCGGCGGCGGCCTGGCCAGCCAGAACAACACCACCGTGACGGTGGCCGGCAACACGATCGCCGGCAACGCCGCCACGGGCGCAGGCGGCGGCGGCCTGTACCTTTCCGGCGGCAGCTACACGATCGGCAACAACATCATCGCCCAGAACACCGGCGGGTTGGGGTACGCCAACGGCGTCGCGCTGATCTCCGGTTCGGCGAGCTTCGCCTGCAACGACGTCTTCGGCAACGCGGGCGCCGCCTACTCGGGCGTGGCCGATCCCACCGGTACCGCGGGCAACATCGCGGTCGACCCCCTGTTCTGCGCGGCGGACAACTTCAACCTGCAGGCCGCCTCGCCCTGCCACCCGGACAACAGCGGCGGCTGCGGGCTGATCGGCGCCCTGGGCGGCAATTGCGGACTGTCGGCGGTGCCCGGCCAGGACAATGCGGTGCCGACGGCCTTCCGCGTGGAGCAGGCCTTCCCGAACCCGTTCAACCCCATGACCACCATTCGTTTCGCCCTGCCCGCGTCGGGGCACACCGTGGTCTCGATCTTCGACATCAAGGGCCGCCGCGTGCGCAACCTGGTCAACGACGTGCTGCCGGCGCAGGTCCACGCCGTGACCTGGACCGGCCGCGACGACGAGGACCGCCAGGTTGCGGCCGGCGTCTACTTCTACCTGGTGACCAGCGGCGACCACCGGGCGGTGGGCCGCATGGCCCTGGTGAAGTAGCGGCTCCGCGGCAACCACCACCGGTCCGAGGACGGATGCCCATGGCCACCAAGCCCAGCCGCGAGCTGGAGACGTTCCCGAATCCGGCCGCGGACCGGGACTACGAGATCGAGTTCGACTGTCCCGAGTTCACGTGCCTGTGCCCGCTCACCGGCCAGCCCGACTTCGCCAAGCTCCACATCTCCTACATCCCGGGCGACCTTTGCCTCGAACTCAAGTCGCTGAAGCTCTACCTGTGGAGCTACCGGGACGAGGGCGCCTTCCACGAGAAGGTCACCAACCAGGTGCTGGACGACCTGGTCGCCGCCGCCAACCCGCGCTTCATGGAGATCCGGGCCGAATGGAACGTCCGCGGCGGCATCACCACCTGGGTGACCGCCAGCCACACGGACGAAGAGTGGGAGAACTCCTAGGCCCCGACCACCGGCACCGCTGCGCCGCAGCCGGGACAGCGGATGTCGAACCCTCCCTTGCCGTTCGGGTCCAGCTTCTCCTCGACGTACCCCCAAAGGGTCGCGCAACTGA
>JACZKN010000001.1 GCA_014859985.1 Candidatus Krumholzibacteriia bacterium
GGCCCGCGCCGCCTCGGTCCGGGCCGCGCCCTGGTGACCGCCACCTGCGACCGGACCGCGGCGCCAGGCGTCCAGGCGGTCCAGCACCCAGGCCGCCTGGGCCTCGTCCTGCAGGGCCGTCGGCTCGTCGCAGAGCAGGAGTTCGGGCTCGCCGCCCAGGGCCACCGCCAGGGCCAACCGCTGCTTCTGACCCGCGGCCAGGACGCGGGGGTCGAGGTCCTCCAGCCCGGCCAGGCCGAAGGCCGCGGCCGCGGCGGCGGTGTCCAGCCCCGCCCGCCCCAGCGCCAGTTCGCGGGCCACCGTCGCGGCCACCAGCTGGTCGTCCGGATCCTGGAAGACGATGGCCGCGCGGTCGCCCGCGGGCGAGTCGTCCGAGGCGAGCCACTTCAGGAGGGAGGACTTGCCCGAACCGTTGGCCCCCAGCAGGGCCAGCCACTCTCCGGGGCGCACGTCCAGGTCGATGCCGGCGAGGATGGGCCGCAACCCCTGCGGTCCCTCCCGCTGCAGTGTCCAGTCCCGCAGGCTGACCAGGGGCTCAGCCGGCATCCTGCAGCTTCCGCAGGCGGCTGCGGGCCTGGTCGGCCCAGCTGGAATCGGGATCGATCACCAGGTAGCGCTCCCAGGCGGCGACCGCCGCCGCGGTCGCGCCGTCCTCCTCCAGGGCGCGCGCCAGGGAGAACGCGGCGCGGCGGTGGGCCGGGTCCTGGGCCAGCACCTGGCGGAACTGGACGGTGGCGTCGGCGAAGCGGCCCGCGGCGAACAGGGCGTGCCCCCGGGCGAAACGGAGGTCCTGGGCCTCGGGCCGCAGGGCGGTCAGGTCCTCGAGGATGGCCAGCGCCTCCTCGGCCTGCCCCCGCTGCACCAGCACCAGGGCCAGGTTGTAGCGGGCCGAGACGAGGTCCGGCGCCGTGGCCAGGGCGAGGCGGAACCGGTCCTCCGCCTCGGCCAGGCGGCCGGCCGCCATCAGTTCGACCCCCTGGTTGTAGGGTTCGAGGGCGGCGGCCCGCAGCCGGGCGGCGGCCCATTCCGCGTCGGTGAAGCGCAGGCGCAGCACCGCGCCCACGGCCAGGCGCCGCGGGTCGCTGACGCCGTTGTCGGCGGCCACCTGGCCGGCGCGTGCCGGGTCGCCGTAGTAGTTGTCCGCGATCAGGGCGAGGGTCTCGCCGGCGGCCACCTTGTGCTCGATCAACCGCGCCGCGTCGGCCGGCGCCGGCGTCCCGTCCTGCTGCACGGCCTTGGGGCTGCAGCCGGCCGCCACGGCCAGCAGCACGGTCATCACCAGCGTGGATCTGCAGTTCATCTCAGCCGTCCCTTCCCGCTTCGCCGGCCAGGGCGGGCTCGCCCCGGGCGGCGGCCGCGGCGATGACCGCGATCATCCCCTCGCTCGTGTCCTCGGCGAACACCGCCTTGCGCAGGTGGGCCGCCCCCGGCCGGCCCTTGAAGCAGCGCGCCACGTGCTTGCGCACGGTCTGGCTGCCGATGCGTTCGCCCTTGGCGGCGACCTCGCCGCGGATGTGCTCGATGAGCACTTCGCACATGGCGGCGAACGTCGGCGGGTCGTAGGCCGTGCCTTCGTCCACCGCCCTCATCTGCGCGAACAACCACGGGTTGCCGATGGCGCCGCGGGCCACCATCACGCCGTGGCAGCGGGTGTGGCGCACCAGCCGGGCGTAGCTCTGGCCGTCGGTGACGTCGCCGTTGCCGATCACCGGGATGTCCAGGGTCGCGACCAGGTCGGCGATGCGGTCCCAGTCGGCTTCGCCCGTGTAGAGCTGGGCCCGGGTGCGGCCGTGCAGGGTGACCCAGGGCAGGCCCAGCTCCTGCAGCAGCAGGCCCACCTCGCGGTAGTTGACGCTGTCCTCGTCCCAGCCGGTGCGGATCTTGGCCGTCACGGGCACCGTGCTGGCCCCGACCACCGCGCGCACGATGCGCTCGAGCAGCGGCACGTCCGCCAGCAGCGCGCTGCCGCCGCACTTGCGGACGACCTTCTTGACCGGGCAGCCGAAGTTGATGTCCAGCACGTCCATCTGGTGGTCCATGAGCAGGCGCGCGGCCTGGCCCATGTGCTCCGGGTCCGAGCCGAAGATCTGCACCCCCACCAGCCCCTGCTCGCCGTCGGTGTCGACCAGCTTCCAGCTGCCCTCGCCCCCGTAGGTCAGCCCCGTGGCCGAGACGAACTCGCAGAACCCGATGTCCGCGCCGAAGCGCCGGCAGACGGTGCGGAACGGCCGGTCGGTGACGCCCGCCATGGGCGACAGGAAGCGGCGCGTCCGCGCGAGCCAGGGCAGGCGCGGGTCCAGGCGGACGGGCTTGCGGTCGAGGCGGTCGGGCACGGGTTCCTCCGGGGCGCGGCGCGGGCGATCGGAGGCGAAAGGTTAACCCACGGCCGGGCCCGCCGCAACGAGGCGCCCGCCGGCTGCCGTCAGGGGCAGCGCTGGCCCAGGGCCTGGCTCATGCGCCCGGCGTCCGAGATGTTGATCACCCCGTCCCAGACGAAGTCGCTGCGGTAGGCATAGGCGCCGAAGAGGTCCTGGGAGAACAGGCCGGCGTCCGTGAGGTTCACCTGGCCGTCGCCGTCGAGGTCGGCGCTGTTGACGCCCAGCAGCAGTTCGTCCTGCCCCCAGCCCGAGTCCCCGTTGACCACGACCAGCAGCCGTGCGCCCGTGCCCCGGTCCAGGGCGCCGCCCACCCGCAGCGGCAGCGCCCAGCCGGTGCGGCCGTCCGTGTCGGTGTTGGCATCGGCGACGGTGCCTTCGTGGCAGGCGACGAGGGTGCCGTCGCTGGCCTCCAGCCAGATGTCCTGGGCCGGGAAGTGGGCGATGGGCGTGCCCCAGGGTGGTTGGTCCGAGTAGAGGATGATCTCCAGGCCGGCGTCGACGTCGCCACCGCCGAAGGCGTCGGCCGCGGCGAAGGACGAACCGCCGCCTGCCGGCGTGCAGAAAAGCGAGGCGGGCTGGGCGGGCGCCCGCACCACCTCGACCCAGGGCAGGTACGGGACGACGGCCGTGTCGTCCAGGGCCGCGGCGGGCGCATCGCCCAGGGCGGCCAGCAGGACCAGCAGGCAGGCTATCATGGCGTGGGCCTCCAATCCCGGGTGGCGCGGCCGGGGCGGCCTGGCCTAGAATGCCGCCGACCCCAACCGGAGCACACCGTGGCAACGAGATCAGCATACCACCTTTGCTTCGTCGATTCCATGCGCAGCTGGGGCGGGGCCGAGGTCTGGATCCTCGAGACGGCCCTGGCCCTGCGGAGCCGCGGCCACGCGGTGAGCGTCGTGGCCCAGCCCGGCAGCGAGCTGCTGCGCCGCTGCCGCCGGGCCGGGGTGCCCGCCGCCGCCGTCCCCATCCGCTGCGACGGCGCGCCCTGGACCATCGCCCGGCTGGCCCGGCATTTCCGCCGGGCGCGCGTGACGGCGATCGTCGCCAACCTGAGCAAGGACCTCAAGGCCGCCGCCGTGGCCGGCCGCCTGGCGGGTGTGCCGGTGATCCTGGGCAACTGGGAGAGCGATTTCCCCCTGAAGGACAAGGCCTATTACCGCTGGTACTTCGCACAGCTGGCGACGGGGCTGCTGGTGGCTTCGGCGGCGACGCGGCGCACCGTGCTCGGGTCCGCCCCCTGGCTCGACCCCGCGCGGGTGCACCTGCTGCCCAAGGGCATCGACACCGACCGCTTCCGGCCGGGCCCGCGGCACGACGGCCCGCCGACGGCCGGCTTCCTCGGCCAATTCATCGTGCGCAAGGGCCTGCGGGAGATCATGGCGGCGTGGGCCGCCGTGGACGCCGCGGACCATCCCCACGCGCCGCGGCTGCACCTGGCGGGCGCCGGCCCGCTGGCCGGCGAATTGGCGGCCTGGCGGGCGGGCCTGCGCCACCCGGACCGCGTACGGATCGAGGGCTTCGTCGAGAGCCCCGAGGCCTTCCTGGCGGGCCTGGACCTGCTGCTGATGCCCAGCCACGCCGAGGGCTTCGGCCTGGCGGCCGCAGAGGCCCAGGCCGCCGGGCTACCGGTGATCGCCGCCGACGCCAGCAGCCTGCCCGAGATCGTGGTCGACGGCGAGACGGGCCTGCT